>JACMJD010000693.1 GCA_014380825.1 Phycisphaerae bacterium
CCATGTTTCTCTCCGCCGGAAAATTTCATCAGCACGAAATACAGCGCGAACGCGATGCCGAATGAGACGAACCAATTGTAATCGTAGAGACGATGCAACGGTTGGAGAATCGACACCTTGCCACCGGTTGCGACCGCAATGAAACCAGGAATGCACGGCAAGATCGCGATGACTAACGCGATGACGGCCGCGAGGTTGAAGCCGCCCGTGTAACGGTATCGGCCGCGCGGATCGTAGAGCGCGGGCAAGTCGAGTTGCCGGCGACGCAGCAGCCAGTAGTCGCAGATCAGGATTCCGCCGATCGCGCCGAGCAGATTCGAGTATCCGCCGAGCCAGATGAAGATGTAGTTGCCGCTGGTCTCGAGGATTTTCCAGGGCATCATAAAAATGCCGAGGAACGCGGTGATCAATCCACCGGCGCGAAAACCGAGCACGCGCGGCGCGAGGTTGGCGAAATCGTTCGCCGGGCTGACGACGTTGGCGGCGATGTTGGTCGCGAGCGTCGCCAGGATCAGCGCGAGCATGGCGAACACGACGGTGAGCGGGTTCTTGAATGTCCGCAGCAACACGACCGGATCCCAGATTTCGTGCCCGAAGATGATCACGGTGCTGCTCGTGACGGCCACGCCGATGAACGAGTAAAGCGCCATCGTCAGCGGCAACCCGAGCGATTGGCCAACGATCTGGTCGCGCTGGCCGCGCGCGTAGCGGGAGAAGTCGGGGATGTTCAACGACAGCGTCGCCCAGAACGCGATGTTGCCGGTCAGAGCTGGCCAAAAGACTTTCCAGAATTGTCCAGCCTTCGCCTGACCCGGATCGAACGCCGACGGTTGCGAAAGCATCGGCCCGAAGCCACCGGCCGCGCGATATGCCCAGCCGAGGAGAATCAAGCCAAGCACGATCAGCAGCGGCGCTTTGATATTGAGCAACATCCGGATCGAGTTGATGCCCGCGATGATCACCGCGACGTTGATCACCCAGAAGATCAGGAAGCAGACGAACTGCGCTGCCGTTACACCACTGAAGTCCCGTGGCGGTGCGAGTGATGGAAACATGACCACCGCAATTGCGAAAACCGCAGCGCCGCCGAGCCAGGTTTGGATGCCGAACCATCCGCACGCGACCAGTGCGCGGAGCAACGCCGGGATGTTGGCGCCGATCGTTCCGAAGCTCGCACGACAGTAAACGGGAAACGGAATGCCATATCGCGTGCCCGCGTGCGCGTTAAGAATCATCGGGATGAGGACGATCAGGTTGCCAAGAAAGATCGTGACGACTGCTTGTTTCCACGCCATGCCCAGGTCGATGAGACCGGAAGCGAGCATGTAAGTCGGGATACACGCGCTCATCGAGATCCAGAGCGCGGCGATGGACCAGACCGACCACGTGCGCTGCGCGATGCTCGTGGGAGCGAGGTCTTCGTTGTAAAGAGGTGAATTGGAAACGTCGTCGTGCAGTTCGACGAAGTCACGTTGCTCGGATCGTTCGATCGTTGATCTGGTCATATTCTCGTTGCATGGGCGCCCCGCCCATGCATTCGCGGCTTGAGCCGCACGCGCATGGGCGAGGCGCCCATGCCACGCATCCTACAACGGCACACACGTTCCGCGCTTGATGAATTTGCCTTCTCCAGGTTTTCCTTTGTATTCGTTGTTCTCGATGATCACCTTCCCGCGCGACAGAACCGTCTCGGGATAACCCTTGATCTTCATCCCTTCGAACAACGAGTAATCGCAGTTCATGTGATGTGTTTTCGCGCTGATCGTGCGCTCCTTGTTCGGATCGTAGATCACGATGTCGGCATCGCTTCCGACCGCGATCGTTCCCTTCTTCGGGAACATGCCAAACATCTTCGCGCTGGCGGTGCAGCAGATGTCGACCCATTTGTTCAAGCTGAACCCGCGCTCGATTACGCCGCCGTGGTAGACCATCGAGAGGCGATCTTCGACGCCTGGTCCGCCGTTGGGGATTTTGCGGAAGTCGCCGCGGCCGAGTTCTTTTTGTCCCTTGAAATTGAACGGGCAATGGTCGGTGGAGACTTCCTGGAGATAACCCAATTTCAGGCCGCGCCACAGCGGCTCAATGTTTTCCTTCGGCGTGAGAGGCGGCGTGAACACGTACTTCGCGCCTTCGAAGTTTGGCTTGTCGTAACAGCTCTGATCGAGGAACAAATACTGCGTACACGTCTCACCAAAACTCGCGTGGCCTTCATCCCGCGAGCGGACGATTTCGTTCATCGCGGCCTCGCATGAGACGTGAACGATGAACACCGGTGCGCCGGCGACTTCACCCACGCGAAGCGCCCGCGCGACCCCATCCGCCTGCATCACTGGCGGGCGCGATTCGGCGTGGTATTTCGGATCGACCTTTCCCGCCGCCATCAGGTTGTCGATCATCTGCTGGATCGCGATCCCGTTCTCCGCGTGAACGAGCGTCATGCCGCCGGATTCACCGGCCGACTGCATCACGCGGAACATCGTCTGATCGTCGATCATGAACACGCCGGGATACGCGAGGAAGATTTTGAACGTCGAGATGCCGCGATCGAGAACTTTCTTAAATTCCGATTTGTGCTTCGCTTCGTATTCGGTCACCGCGAGGTGATACGAATAGTCGATCGCACACTTGCCCTCGGCCTTCGCGTCCCAGTCGTCGAGTGTCTGCTCGAAAGTCTTGCCTTTGTATTGAATGGCGAAATCGATGATCGTCGTCGTCCCACCGAACGCGGCAGCTATGGTGCCGGATTTGAAGTCATCCGAAGAAACCGTCCCGCCAAATGGCAATTCCATATGCACGTGCGGATCGATGGAGCCAGGGATGACGAGCCGATTCGAAGCGTCGATCGTGCGATCCGCCTTGACGGGAAGATTCTTGCCGATCATCGAAACAGTTTCACCGTCGATGAAGATGTCGGCGACGTAGTCGTCGCTGGCAGTGATGATGCGACCGTTTTTGATGAGAATGCTCATTGCCTCTCCTCGTGCTACGCAGCGGCGGCAGCCGTCAATCCAGCATCCAATGCATCGCAGAGTTCATCGACCTGCGGTCTGCCGGCGTTGAGCATGAGACCCGTCCGGATCACGTTCCCATAGACGCCGCCTTTGCCGATGAGTACGCCTTTCTTTTTGGTTTCTTCGAAGACCCGGGCTGTGGCTTGCGGATTCGGTTCCTTGGTCTTGCGATCTTTGACGATCTCCAGCGCTTGCATCATCCCAAGCCCGCGCGCGTCGCCGATGAGTTGATGCTTTTCCTTCAGCGCGGCGAATTTTTCACCCAGGTACGCGCCCACGGTTTTGCAATTCTGTTTGAGGTTCTCTTCCTCGATCACTTGAATCGTCGACATCGCCGCCGCCATGGATACGGGGTTGCCTCCGAACGTTGCGAAGGTGATGCCGGGGAATTTGTCCGCCACCTCGGGCGTGGCGATCGTCATCGCGACGGGGGCGCCGTTGCCCATGCCTTTGGCGCTGACCATGATGTCCGGCTCGACATTCCAGTGTTGAATTCCCCACCAGTGCTCGCCGGTGCGACCCCAGGCCGTTTGCACTTCATCGGCGATGAACAGGCCGCCGTATTTCTTGGCGATCGCGGTCGCTTTTTCGAAATATCCGGGCGGCGGGACGATGAACCCGCCCGAGCCGATGATCGTCTCCGCCATGAATGCGGCGATCTCACCGGTCGTCGCGGTTTGGATCAGCTCCTCGATATCCTGCGCGCATTCCAATGCACACGCATGCGGTCCCGGTGCACCAAACGGACATCGATAGCAGTACGGTGCGTGTGCGTGATGAATCCCCGCAACCATCGGCGGGTGCTTCTTCCAACCGTGCTGTCCGCATGCGGTCAGCTCTTGCACGCTGCGGCCGGAATAACTGTGACGAAGCACCACCAGCTCCGTTCGCCCGGTCGCGTGTCGCGCGGCCATCATCGCGGTTTCATTCGCTTCCGTGCCGCTGCTGGTGAAGAACGATTTCTTCAGATTGCCCGGCGACATGTGCGCCAGCTTCTCCGCAAGATTCGATTGCGGCTCGTTGGCATATAGCGTCGAGGTGTGGTTGATCTTCTTGACCTGATCGACGATTGCCGCGACCACTTTCGGATTCGCATGACCGACCGAGACGGTTAAGACACCACCAAAGGCATCCAGGTACTTTTTTCCCTGATCGTCCCAGACGTAATTCCCTTCCCCGCGCACGAGTGCGATGGGTTCCTGGTAATACATCGAGATCGCTGGAAACAGGTACTGTTTGTGCTTGGCAACCGCTTGGGAAAGGCTCATTCATCCTCCGCAAAATGCGCGTGCGCGCGCGAGCAGAAATGTTAAACATTCGCGTGCGCGAATGCTACAGCAACTCCTGTCGCAGCCACGAACACAAGTTCGTGGACGCGGAGCGCGATGGGTGCACTGACGTGCGCGATGGCAGTCTATCACTTCACGATTCTCGCATATCGCACCTGGGATCCGGATCATCCCCGCGGGTACACGAAGAAGGGTGAGGGGTATCAACCACCGGATTCCGATACTGCGGATCAGTACGATCGGAACGCGAAGCAAGATCGTGTGCTGTTCGACGATGCGGTCCAGCGTGCGATCGTCGTCTTCGCGCACGACATCTGCGAGACAGAAGGACGGAAGTTAGAAGCCGCTGGATTCGATCCGACACACACGCGAAGCGGTGGTTCACTCGACGTCACGGTGCGCCTCGACAAGTAAAAGGTCGCGCGCATTTTGATCGTCTGTTGACCGAGTATCTTCCCGATCATCTCGGGTATTTCTGGAAGCAGGGGATGTTGCTTCCGGTGATAAACGAATAGCGCAACGCGTCCACGAACTTGCGTTCGTGGCTACGAAACAGCGGTGCTACCGAAATCGCGCGAAAGGTGCCGATAATCACTTTCTATGACTCGCGCGCCCGTTGCGTTCATGATCTTCAATCGTCCGGACGAAACCGCGCGGGTGTTCGAGCGCATCCGTCAAGCGCGTCCGCGGACGCTGCTCGTCATCGCTGACGGTCCGCGCAACGACGCCGAGCACGATCTGTGCGAGTGCACGCGATCGGTCGTTCAAAATGTGGACTGGGATTGTGACGTGCGCGTCAATGCGAGTGCGACAAACCTCGGCTGTCGCAAGCGCGTGTCGAGCGGCATCGACTGGGTCTTCAACGAGGTGAACGAAGCAATCATCCTCGAAGATGATTGTCTCCCCGATCCGACCTTCTTCCGGTTCTGCGATGAGATGCTCGATCAATATCGCGACGATCCGCGCGTGATGCACGTCGGTGGAAGCAATTTCCAATTGGGTGTTCGTCCGACCAAGGACAGTTATTACTTCTCGGCGATCAACCAGATTTGGGGCTGGGCGACTTGGGACCGCGCGTGGCGGGGGCATTATGACGTCTCGATGAAACGCTGGCCCGAGATGCGCGACACGTCGTTCCTCCAAGATCTGATCGGGGAAGCGGTGGCAGAAAAGGTGTCGCGTGGGTTTGACGGCGTTCACTCCGGCAAGATCGACACGTGGGACAACCAATGGACTTTTGCGATGTGGCTGGCACAAGGCCTGGCGATCCTGCCTGCGGTTAACTTGATCAGCAATATCGGCTTCGGCGCGAACGCGACACACACGAAGAAAGCCACGAGTGCGATCGCGAATCAATCGACCGAGCCGATGGAATTCCCGCTTAAGCACCCTGTGCAAGTTGCCCGGAATCGCGCCGCCGACGACCAGGCCTACCTGAATATGATCCTCAGCAAGGCGATGTAACAAGTTCCGACGCGGACGCTGCCTATCATTCCTTTTGGAATCGTTTGCAGTGGAAAGCGGAATCCCTAAACTCGGCTGATCGCACGTAGTTGGAGCACACACGACATGGCAGTTGACGTTGCAAAGCCTCAAACCGCACCGAGCGCAGCACGCCCGGCGCGGGACAAAACGCCGGCATCGGATGGGACTGTCGAGCGCGAGCGCCTGCGCATGATGATGCTCATCCGCCGGTTCGAAGAACGCAGCTATCAGGAATACACCAAGCCCGGCCAGCGCATCGGCGGGTTTTGTCATCTGTACAGCGGGCAGGAAGCCGTGGCCGTGGGTATCGCGGCGCTGTTTCAGAAGGGCAAAGACTACCTGATCAACGGCTATCGCGATCACGGCCACTCACTGGCGCTCGGGATGACGGCGCGAACGGCGATGGCCGAGATGTTCGGCCGGGCGACCGGTTGCTCTAAAGGCAAGGGCGGATCGATGCATCTGTTCGATGCCTCCGTCGGCAACATGGGCGGGCACGGGATCGTCGGCGGACAAATTCCGCTAGGCACCGGCTTCGCCTTTTCCTGTGCATACAAGAAAACGGGTGGCGTCGCGTTCACGCTCTTCGGTGACGGCGCGGTCAACCAGGGCACGCACAACGAAGCGCTCAACCTCGGAAGCTTGTACAAGCTGCCCGCGATCTACATCGTTGAAAACAACCTGATGGCGATGGGCACGCAGGTCGAGCGTCACTCGGCGGAAACCGATCTCTCCAAGCGCGCGGCCGGCTACAACATGCCGACGACGAATGTCGACGGCAACGATCTGGATGTCGTAATCGAAGCGCTGACGATGGCCGTCAATCGCGGACGTCGCGGCGAAGGTCCAAGCTATCTCGTGATGAACACGTATCGCTATCGAGGCCATTCGATGTCGGACGCCATGAAGTACCGCCCGAAGGAAGAAGCCGAAAAGTGGAAGCAGCGCGATCCGATCACGGTGTATGAGACTCGTTTGAAGGAAAAGAAGCTGATCGACGATGCCGCGATCGAAAAGATTGACGCGGAGTGTCGGGCAATTGTCGACGATTCCGTGAAGTTCGCAGACGCGTCGCCGCATCCAGACATGAGCGAGCTGTATACCGACATTCTTTCAGAGAAGTATCCGTTGCAAAAGTAGGAGAGAGGTCAGAGTTCAGAGTTCAGAGGTCAGGAAGAAATGCTTTGCGTTTCCTGAACTCTGCACTCTGAACTCTGAACTCTGATGACATGCCCGAAATTCAATTCCGAGAAGCCCTCCGCCAAGCCATGACCGAGGAGATGGAGCGCGACGACAGCGTGTTCCTGATGGGTGAGGAAGTCGGCCAGTACAACGGCGCGTACAAGGTTTCCGAAGGGATGCTGGAGAAGTTCGGACCGCGACGGGTGATTGACACGCCGATCAGCGAGTCTGGATTTTCCGGCCTCGGCATCGGCGCCGCCATGACCGGGCTTCGGCCGATCATCGAGTACATGAGCTGGAGCTTTTCGTTTGTCGCGTTCGACCAACTGGTCAACAACGCCGCCA
>JACMJD010000694.1 GCA_014380825.1 Phycisphaerae bacterium
CGCTTCCACGCCGCCGATCATGTAATGCGTGGCTGGGTGAA
The DNA here is from genome assembly GCA_014380825.1 of Phycisphaerae bacterium. Next base: position 42 of record JACMJD010000694.1, read on the forward strand.
TCGGAATCGGATCCTTCGACATGTCGATCTCGAATTCATCGCACAGCCGCGCGAGCTGAGGAAACCGCTCGCGGAATTTCTGCGTCGGCAAATGCCGAACGTCGAGGAACACGTGCGTGAAATTGGTCTTGCGGATCTGCTCGACGATCGCTCGGCTGACCACATCGCGCGGCGCCAGCTCGGCGTCGGCGTGATAGTCCGGCATGAAGCGATAGCCGGTGCGATCGACCAAGTGCGCGCCTTCGCCGCGCACCGCTTCGGTGACCAGCGCGCGACTCGAGCCGGCGACGTACAGCGTGGTCGGATGGAACTGCACCATCTCCATGTCTTTCAGTTTCGCGCCCGCGCGATACGCCATTGCGTGACCGTCGGCGGTCGCGATTTTCGGATTGGTCGATTCGCGGTAAAGCTGCCCCGCCCCGCCGCTGGCGAGGATCGTTCGCCGCGCCCAGATTACGTTGATGTTCCCATCCACCATCGCCAGCGCGCCAACGCAGTGGGGAGAGTTCAGAGTTCGGAGTTCAGAGTTCAGGGAAGCATCGGCATTTGCATTTCCTACCCTCTGCCGTCTGCCCTCTGCCCTCTCTTCCGTGATCAGATCGATCGCAAAGCTGCTCTCGGAAATGCGGATCGAATCTTTCTCGCGCACACGGCGGATGAGCGTCTGGGCCAGCTCTTTGCCGGTCGCGTCGCCGTACGCGTGCAGTATGCGGGCGTAGCTGTGCCCGCCTTCCAATCCGAACGCCAGGTCGTAGGCGTTGCCGACCTGCTTGTCGAAGTTCGCGCCCCACTGAAGCAACTCCAACACGCGCTTCGGGCCCTCTTCGACCGTAATGCGAACGGCCTGCTCATCGCACAATCCGACGCCAACGATTTCCGTATCGCGAATGTGCGCATCGACCGAATCCAGCGGCTGAAGCACCGCTGCGATTCCGCCTTGCGCATACCAAGTGTTCGATTGCTCGACGGTGTCTTTGGTGAGCAGTACGACATCCGCCCCCGCATCCGCCGCCGCGATCGCAGCGCGGAGGCCCGCGACGCCGCCGCCGATCACCAGCACGTCGGTAATCTGCTGCGGCAGGCGCGACGCTTTGAACGGCACGAGGTAACGGCGCTGCGTAAGAGATTCGAACATCGTGGGAAATCTTATCAACTCTTCGGCGGGAGTGCGTCAGAGTCGGCAACGGTGGCCGGCTTGGGTCAGAACTTCGATTGCGCGGGGAAGGTCGGACTCGCGCACGAGGATGTAGTCGGTGTCGAAGGTCGAGATGGCGAACACACTGATCTGCGACGCCGCAAGCGGCGAGACGGCGGAGCTGAGAATTCCGGTCAGCGAGAGGTCGAATACGCCGTCGAAGCGGAGGCATCGCCAGCCATCGCTGCGCGACTCGCAATCGATGGGCGCCAGTTCGGACAGGCAAGTGATCGACAACTCGTCGGCCGATCGAGAGATCGAGACGAATGAAGCGGCGCGGCGCAGGTTCGCCGGAATGTCGGCGCCGGCGGACAGTCGGCAGATCGAATACTCGCCGGGTTGGATGATCAGCGTGAGCACGTTGGGTGCGAGAACAATAGAAACCTAAGCAGGATCACGCCACCCGGCGCGGCATCGCTCGCCTGACGATAGCAATCACCACGGCGGCAAGAATCACCACCGCACACGCCGCGGCGGCGAATTTCATGACCGGCACACCGCTGCTCGGGGAACGAGCAGGATGCTCGGTTGTATCCGGCACCGGCTCCGGCTCCGGTGGCGGCGGATCTGCGAGCACTTGATGGAGCGTGTACTTCCCCTCGGCGTCGGTTTCGCTGATTCGAGATCCCGGCGTCGTGTACGACAGCGTGAAGAACGACGGATCTTTTGGCGTGGTGTCGGCGGATTTCAGCTCGATCTCCGTAACCAGCGCGGGCTCGCGGAAGATTCTGCCTTGGTTTAGGTCGCTATATCGAGTTTGAGTGACTTTCCGCGGCAGCCAGAGCTCACGATTGGGCGGCTGAAAGAAATCGGAGTTGACGGTCACCGTCAGCGGTGAACCATCCGGCACGCGCTCTTCGTAGCGCGCAACTGCGTGGCCGCGCGATGCATCGAGGTACCAGATGACTCGCTTGAGCTCCGGCCGCAAGCGCAGTTGCTCGATCAACGCGATGCCGCGCTTCTGCGCCGTCTCGGACAACTCATCCTCAGGACGCCGCGACTGAGCGAGGCGCGCCTGGATCGCTTCAAGCTTTTCGCGCATCTCGTCCATGTCCTTCGCCTTCGCGCGCGTCACCGCCTCATCCCGCACCTCGATCTCGATGCGCACCAATGGCGGACCGTCGGTCATTTCATTTCGTACCGATAGCAGGCTGTTTTCGGCTTCGAGCAGCTTCAAGATCGCAGAGCGCAACGGCTGCTTGGTGGCTTTCTCCGCGAACGACGCCGGCGCGCTCAAGCCGATCGCAAGAAAATACTCGCAAGCGAAGAGATTCCCATTAGGCTCGGTTCTTGCCAGGTGGTCAATGTGAGCGCGGTTGAGCACGGGTGTCGGTTGATCCGGCGCATCGCGATGCTTGGGTGAACCGTTTTGCCACCCCGTGCCGTCAAAGGCAAATTCGGTATCGTTGGCCCATCGCGATCCGGGGGGCAGGTCAGCGAAGTGATACGAGTATTCCCGGTACTGGTCGACAGCCAACCAAGTCGTCTTGCGCGCGAAAAAGACTTCTTGCAACTGCGAATCGAACCCCAGCTTATCCTCGATCTGGTCCTTGGGAATGAGCGGCCGCAAGAGATGCGTGAACTGGATGTCTATCGGATCGATCAGCCGCGCATTCCGTTCGAGCGCGGCGCGAATGTCGGGCGGCAGTTCTGTTGGAGATTGTGTGAACGCGAAGCTGCAGATCAGGGCGAGCGCGATGATGACGTTGCGGATCATGCCTCGCTCCGCCGCTGGCTACCGCATCACCCAGCCTTCGGACTTCTCGTTCACCGCGTCTTCGCCCGGATAGACTTCGTCGCCTGGGACTTGATACGTGGCTTCGAGGGTTTTGCGCAGGATGATCGGTTGGTCGTCCTTGTCTTTGACGGGTTGGCCGTTGTCGTCTTTCAGGGGAGCGATTTCGCCGCTGAGTCCGCTCACGAAGATCGTGAACGTGCCCATGCGGGTGTCTGGCTCGCGCCAGATCGCGACGCCTTCCTTGGCCTGGTCTTCGCCGGCGCGGAGCGGGCCGCCGATTTCAACGGCGCCTTGCAGCGCCTTGTTTCGCTCGCGAATCTTGATCGCGTCCAGCACCTTCGGCGAGATGTTGTTGTCCGAGCGGATGACCTTGCCGTCGCGCCCGAGCATCTCAAACTCCGGGAGGAAATTCTGTTCCTGATCCGTCGGGTTCGAGACCGTATACGTCATGTACCAGAACGCCTGCGGCGTGGACGATCCGGGCACCTCGACAACGATGCGCTTGGCCTTGCTGTGGTCGAACTTCAGCTCCCAACTGACCGGATAAACGCTAGGCTTTGGGTGTCCGGCGCGCACGGGCAGGACGAGCAGAGCGATCGCAGCGACCGTAAGGATCGCGAACGTGGGAATTCTTGCGGATTTAAACATCATGGGTGTGAATCTCCGGTGTGAATCCGGTGTGAAATCCGGGGCAATCACGGTATTGTTGTGAGCCATGGCGCGGCTGTCAAATTTCCTCCGGCGGCATGACGGTCCGGGCGACGATTCGCCCGACAATTCACGCAGCGCTCGCGAGTGCCGGCTCGTGCAACGCCACGAAATCGATCAGGCGCTGCGGCTCCTGCTTTCCGGCCCGGGCGGATTGGCGCGGGACGAGCAAGTTCTGGATTTTCTGTCCTACGCCATGCATCGCAACGTCGACGTCAACGCGACTTGGATCGCCAGCACGCGTGGCCGAATCGAGTGGTCGCTGCTGCCGGTCGTCAGCCCCGGCAAGACGATGCTGATGCTTTCTCCGACCAAGCTGCACAAGCATTCGACGGCAGATGCGGTCGTCGAGCTGGCCAGGGCGGTTGCCGCCGACTACGCGCGGCGAGACATCGATCTCGCCCAGTTGCTGCTCGACCCGGATCAACCCGCCGTCCGCGATTCGTACGCCGCCGCCGGGTTCACCGAGCTGGCGGAGCTGGTTTATCTCCATCGCGCGGTGCGGACGACTTCCGATGAAATCGCGCTGCCCGAATCGTTCGCGCTCAGGAGTTATTCGTCGGATGTCGAGCATTTGTTCGCCGACGCCATTCGTACGAGTTATGAAAGCAGCCTCGACTGCCCAGGCCTGAACGGAATGCGTGACATGCGTGATGTGATCGAAGGCCATCGCGCCACCGGCGAATTCGAGCCGGGCTTGTGGCACATCGTGCAGGAGAACGATCAGCCGCGCGCGGTGTTGTTGTTGAATCGATCGATTCACAGCGAAGCGATGGAACTGGTTTATATCGGACTCTCGCCCGCCGCGCGCGGGCGCGGGCTTGGCGATTTGCTAATGCGCCTGGCGATGCATCTCAGCGCGCGCGACGGCAAGTCCGAGCTGACGCTCGCCGTCGACTCCCGCAACGTCCCGGCGATGAAGCTCTACTTCCGCCACGGCATGAAGCGCGTCGGAAGTCGGATGGCGATGATCCAGGACCTGCGACCGCTTCGACAAACCGAAACGCCGATGGTTCCCGTCGCGGACTGACGTAATCATCCGCCACCGCACAATCCGTCCACACGTCCCATAACACAGTGCACATCTCGTGCAAAAAAATTCTAAACGTTCGCTAGCTCTCGGCGGCACCGAAGGTTTGATCGTTACAAGTGGAAAATCCAATAAAACCGCGCTTGCCAGTATAGATGGCCGAGACTATTTTCTGGCCCGTCAGTGAAGCGGAGGTTAGGGAAGTTAATCACGGATGATGAGCGACGCGAGAGCGCTGTGCAAAGCGGCCAAGGGAGGCTGTGAAGGCGCAAGCCACCAGCGGGGTTGACCGGGAAGTTCAGCCGGCACGCGACGCTCAGCAGGCACACACATCGTACGGAAGCGATATCTCACGGATGAATAGCTCAGGCAGGAAGCCTGTCGCCCTTTGCGCGAGTTAGCCCGCGCTGCGCTCAATTTGATGAGCACGGCGGGCAAAGGGCGCGGTGCCTTCGGGTAGTTCCAGGAGGAAGGGAATTGCAGGGACTTGGCTCACGTTGCGCTGTGACGTTGCTGCGGCATCGTCCACACCGCGCGGGAGTAGCCGCCCTCACGAGCTACCGGGACGGAAGGAGACATCGCGTGAGCACGTTCAGCCCACACGACCCACAATTGGTTCGACTCGCCGACGCCATCGCGCAGAAGGTCGGGCCGCAACGATTCAAGGTTTGGTTTAATCCGAGTTCGACAAAACTCGATCTCCGCAACGACGCGCTGGAGATCGCTGTGCAAAACGATTTCATCAGCGACTGGATTGGCAAGCATTTCACGCGGCCGATTCAGGAAGCCGCACACGAAGTGCTCGGCTGTTCGCTGCCGGTGAGATTCTGCGTCGTGCCGCAACTGTTTGAAGAAGGCGACTGCATCGGCGGCGCAACGGTCATCACGCCCATCGCCCCACCGTCGAAAACCGCCGGCGCCAAGAACGGCGGGAGAACGAAAGTCGTTCCGCTCAACGGAAACGGCAAGCATCTCACCAAGCTCAACGGCCACAACGGCCACAGCGGCCAGAATGGTGTCGCGGTAACTGCGGTGGCGGCGGCGCAGATTATTACGCCTGGCGCGTACGGAAATGGGTCGATCATTTCCAACTCTCCGCGCGGCGATCGCGATTCATCAATGAACGTGTTCGCCAATCGTCCGCGATTGCGTCACGATATCGAAAGCTTCGTCGTCGGCGCCAGCAATCAGCTCGCCTACAACGCGGCCCAGTATGTCGCCGAGTTTCCCGGCGCGCAGTACAATCCGCTGTTCATCCACGGCAACTGCGGACTCGGTAAAACGCACCTGCTGCAAGGCCTGTGCAAGCGATTTGCCGAGCATCATCCCACCAAGCGCTGGATGTACCTGACCGGCGAAGAATTCACGAACGAATTCCTTTACGCGCTGCGCAACAGCAAGATCGATAACTTCCGCCGCAAGGTGCGCGATCTGGATTTGCTGGTCATCGACGACGTCCATTTCCTCGGCGGAAAGAAGGCGACGCAGGAAGAGTTCCTGCACACCTTCAACTCGATCGAAGCGATGGGCCGGCAGGTCGTGATGGCTTCGGACGCTCATCCGAAGATGATCGAAGAGTTTGGCGAGAGCCTGATCAACCGCTTCGTCAGCGGCATGGTCGTGCGGATCGATCCGCCGAACTTCGCAACGCGCTCGGAGATCATGCGGGCGATGAGCGTTCGAGCGCGCATCCCGCTGTCTGAAGAAGTGATCGGCTGGATCGCACGTCGCGTGACGCAAAACGTTCGCGAGCTGGAAGGCGCGATCACGCGCATCACCGCGCACCAGAGTCTCATCGGACGCCCCGCCGACGTGACGATGGCGCAGCAGGCGCTGGGCGATCTGGATCGCCAGCTCGTCGCGCCGGTGAAGCCGGAGAACATCCTCGCCAGCGTGTGCGAATATTTCGGCCTGGAGCACAAGGACCTGATGTCCGGCCGGCGCCAGCGAACGATCAGCCTGGCGCGATCAGTCGCGATGTTCCTCGTCCGCAAGACGGCAAAGCTCAGCTTTCCGGAGATCGGCTCGCGAATGGGTAAGCGAAATCACAGCACGGTGATCAGCGCTTGCCGGCGCATCGAACGCGCGGTGACGCAGAACGAACAACTCGCCTGGACCAGCTCCATCGGCGAGCGCGAAGAAGAAGCCAGCGAGCTCGTGCAACGGCTGGAAGAACACAGCCGGTCGCTTAGTTGATCACTTCTGTCAATGCTTTCGCGCGACAATTCGACCCTCTCCCACACATCGCTGCGGGAGAGGGTTTTTTCTTTTCCACGCTCGGATGCCAAGTTATTCTGATCGGCGGCTCCATTCGGGTGATCAATCATCACCTCGGAAGTTTTTTTCATGGGGACTGGCGAATGTCCGATTCGTCCACAATCACCGTCCATTGCAACTGCGGCAAACGTCTGAAGGCACCGGCCACCGCCGTGGGTCGAAAGGCGAAGTGTCCATCCTGTGGCAACGTCTTAATCGTCCAAGCGCCGGCGTCGGAACCGGTGGCTGTCGGGATCGAAGAACATTCTGACGAGCCGTACGATTTTTCCAATTTGGACGAGCTCGCCGCGCGCGAAGCGGAGGCCGCGGCCGTCGCGGAGGCGAACGATACGAACGCGCGCTGTGCGAACTGCTCGATGGTGATGAGTCGCACCGCCGCTATCTGCGTGAATTGCGGCTACGACGTTCGCAAAGGAAAAGTGCTGACGACCGCGAAAGTCGCCGCGCCGAAAACCAGCGGCGGTTTTCTCGGATTGGCGAAAAAGACCGAGCCGAAGAAGGACAAACTCGCGCCGCAGGGCAAAGTGATCGTCGGGCTGATGCTCAGCGTCGTCTTCGCGCTGGTCGCGAGCTTGCCTTGGTTCATCGTTACGTTCGCGACCGATCGCGATTTCTACATTCTCGAATTGCTCGTTGGCATCGCCGCCGGCTTCGGCATGCAGGTCGGCCAGAAGGGCTACAGCACGCTGGGCGGAATTCTGGCGGCGGGCACGACGTTCGTCGTCTTGATCGGCATGCGCATCGTCCTGGTAATCGCGGTGCTCGCGCCGATGGTTTTGGAACGAGAAAGCACGTCCGCGGAAGTCGCCTCGCTGACAGCCGAGCAGCGCGAGATCGAAGATCGCGATCCGCGCGTCGCAACGCTGCTGGCGCGCGAAGAGCTTCACGGCCAGAACATCGATACCGAAGGGTACGATCTGGACGAGAAATCGATCGCAACAGTGCAGTCCGCCCAGAAGCGCGCGGAGGATAGGGTTCGCAAGATGTCGCGCGCGGAGTACGTCGCGATGCTGCCAAAGGTCGAGCAGTTCGAGATCCGCCAGCAGCTCATCGGCCGACAGGTCGATCCGGAAATTCGCGCAATGGGTTACAACCCAGACTTCCAGCGCATTGAACGGGATAAGTGGGCCACGGCGCGGGAGAACATCATTAAGCGCGTCGACGCAATGAAACCCGCCCAGCAAAAGGCCGAGCTGAAAAAGCTGGACAATCAAGCGATCGCAGACCTGCAAGCTGAACTCGCGCGGGCCAAGGCGAGCAACAGTGCCGCGCCCATTGTGCCGGAATCGAAAGGCATCGGATTCTTCCTCGGGTTGATGATGGTCATCGCGATCTGGCCCCTGATCTGCCTCTTCCTCTCCATGGCCGCCGCCTACAAAACCGCCGCCGGATCGGTCAGCGGATAAGTGCACCGTCCAGATCCGGGCGTGATGCCTCCTGTGTCCACGGAAGCAATCGCGAAGCTGGATCAAGTCGGCGAGCGCGGTGCGCGTAACGATTGGCGGCGCTTCTTTGACCCAGTTGCATCGCGCACGCGGACATGCCGCATAGGCTCATCGCGCGGCTGACCGGGTCATCAAGGCCCGTGTACGAAACGGCAAATTGCTTGCTGGCTGCGCTCGGCTCGCCTTTCATCAGCAAGACGGCGCCCGCGACGCTTTGCACATGTGGGTCCCATGGCGCGATGGTCACTGCTTGCGCTGCGGCGTCGTCGGCATTGCTGATCCCCAGCTCGCCGCCGATAAGCAGGTTGGCCCACGCGAGGTGCGTCAGCAGGTGCGCGCGGGTGAGATCGAGCGCTACATGCCGATCGAGCTCTGCCTGCACGATCAAGCAAGCCGAACGATCTTCCCCCATTCGTAGATGGCACGCGCTGAGCGGCAAGCACAGCACACCGTGCGCGTTGAATCGATTCGCGGCCTCCGTCAGCAATTCTGCTTCTTTAGGGACGTCGCCCCGTCGGTTGGCCACGATGGCGCTTGCTGACGCATGCAAGAGCCCAAGCTGTCGTGGATCGGGTACGTCGCCGCGGATAATGCGGTACAACTGTTTACCGTCGTTCGTGCTCGGGCCAATTGGAGTATTTACGTCCATCGGGATCAGCAGCGCCCATAATCCCATTGCGAGGTTCGCTCCGGCGAATAGGTGCAAAGGCGAAACCGAATGGAGGCGTTCAGGCCACCACTGGTCCCATCCGAGAACCCAAAAACAAATTGAAGCGATGAAGAGGTTGGCGAGCGGTCCCGCCGCGACGAACGCCATCGCGCGCCACCGCCAGCCGATGGGTTGTTCGCGTGTCGCCACGACGAATCCGTTGCCGGGGAGGGTTCGAATCTCGCAGACGAGGTTGTGCAAAATGAGCGTGGCGATGCGCCTCCCACCATTGAACGAGATCATTGCCGGCGTGAATCCGACGAGCGTCGCCGCGATCAGGTGGCCCAGCTCATGGGGAATCAATGCGACACACGCGAGCGCCCAGAACACCAGGAAGTGCCAGTACACAACCAAGAAGTCGTTGCTCCGCCATTCATTAGACATAGGTCGGATGATTGCGACGCCGATGAGAATGAGCGCCAGGACAATGAACATGCAAGCGCGGAACTGGTGCGTCATCGCCTGGTGACAGCGAACGCATAGGGACGCCTCTCGGTCGCTCACGTGGAACGATCTGGCTGATCGCACAAATCCGGCGGCGAGATCAGACTGGCATCCGCATTTGTCGCATCGCATGTCGATCTACGTAACCACGGTGCAGATGATCTGTCTTCGTCTGGGTCTCGTGTCGAAATCGATCAGCACCACTTGTTGGTACTCACCCGTCAACAATTTTCCCGCACTGAACGGAATGGTTACCCCCGGTCCCAAGAGCGCCGATCGCACGTGGCTGTGGCCGTTGTCGTCGTTCCAGGTTTGTTCGTGGTCGTATTTCGCGTCGTCCGGCACCAGCTTCTGGAAGATCGCGGGCATATCGTGTTTCACGAGGCCGGGTTCGAATTCCAGGGTCGTGATGCCGGCGGTGCTGCCGGCGATGAAGATGTGGACCAAGCCGTCGCCACGGAGTTTTTTGATGCCTTCGCGCAGTTGCGGCATGAGATTGACGATGTCGCTGTTTCCCTCGGTGCTCACCTCGATGGTAAAACGGTGCAACTGCATGAATGCTTCTCACTGTTACATGCGCGCCCCGCGAACGCAAGCGGCGATTGTCCTGATCCTGTTGAGCATTCCAGGTTCCGGCGCGCTCGGGCAGGCAACCGCGCAGGCGAACAATCAATATGCAGAGCAATTGAGAACCGAATGTCATCAATTGCTCGATACGGCCGTCAAGAAGCCGTACGGCTGGGCGTGGGGAGCGGCCGACGCGCCGGTGGACGAGCAATTGAAGAAGCGCCGGCACGCGATCGTCGCGATGGGTCCACAAGAATCGCCGGCTGCGGGCGTGCTGCTGATGTGGGCGGGCGAATTTCTGAACGATGACGATCTGAAAGAAGCCGCCAAGCAAGTCGCCCGCGGCGTGAGCGCGGCCAAGACCGGCGCGGGGATGGTGATGAATCGCCCGCTGTTCGCGATCAACGCGGGCGGAAAAGATGAGCGCGCGTACATCCCGCGCCGCGATTCGACGATCGCGGGCCTGGCGCTGTTGCTCGAGCGGTTGCACGTTGATCCCGATGATGCGCAATCGAAGAGCAGCGCCGTGCGCATGTCTCACTGGCTGTTGAAGCAGCAAGCGCAAAACGGCGCGTGGCCGCAATCACAGCCGCCCGATGCAGAGGCGAAGGACGCCATCCGGATTATTCGCCTTGATCATCCGGATTACCGAAACTCCACGCTCGCCCTGCTGCTGGCCAGCGATGTCACCGGCAACAAGCTCTTTGCCGAGCATGCGAAGAAGGCGGCTGATCTGCTGATTCGCCTGCGTCTGGGTCGGCCGGCGCACAGTTCCGGGCTCTGGGCGA
>JACMJD010000695.1 GCA_014380825.1 Phycisphaerae bacterium
AAGAATGTTGAAACCGACAGCGCCAGGATGATCGGATCTTTCAGCCACGTCGGCATGAACGAGAGGTCAACCCCCATCATCGTGGCCAGCTCATCGAGCATGAGCATCGCGATCATGATGATCACGACGAACACGCCATACCACGCGATATGCCGATGCACGACGTGGCCGGCCTCGTGGGCGAAGACGGCTTCGATCTGGCGGTCGGTCATCGTCTGGAGCAGCAGGTCGCTCAATAAAATGTAACGCACCTGCGGCAACACGCCCATCACGGCGGCGTTGCCCATGTTGTTGTTCGTCTGCCAGAGAAGGATTTCCTTGTAGCGAAGATTCGATCGCCGGCAGATCTGCTCGAGGCGACGTCGCAGCGGTGAATCCGGCAGCGGCTGCGTTTGCAGCACGCGTCGCAGAATCTCCGGCGCGAACACGAACACGGCGAATGCCGAGAGCGGCAGGAGGATCATCGACAGCGTCGACGGCGAAGCAGCCGAACGCGGGCTATCGATCTTCACGCCGAAGCCGACAGAAAGGATAAGCGATGGAATATCTCGCAGCAGCAAAATGACCGCGACCGGCACAACCGTGAACAGCAACTGCATGCGCAGGTTCGCGGTGAAATATCGCCAGAAACCAGGCGGGGCGTTGATGGGCAAACCATCTTGCAGATGAAGCAGCAAGCTCTGTTCGCGCAGCGCGCGATCGGCGGGAAACGCAGCCCACCACAGCGCCGCCCAGGCGATCAATGGCGGCAGCGTTCCGATTAACGCGCCCGGAAACGCCAGCGGCAGTTTTCCGATCGAGCCGAGCGCGTCGTAGACAACTTGCACCCAGCCCAGGCCGAACACGCACACGCCGAACCACGCGGGGATCAGCATGCGGGCGATCATCGTCACCCAGCTATATCGATTCAGGCTTTTGTGGAGATTCCCCGTGGCCACGTATCGCGCGAGCACCCGGCTCCAGAGCGCGGGGATGAGCACGATCAGACCGAAGCCGCCGAAGATCAGGATCAGGCGCGCCAGCGGCTCCATCGGCAGCGCGGGCGGCGTCGCGCTTTCGCCGGCGAACCACGTGACCAGAACCAGGAGCAACAGCAGACGCGACACGACACACCGTAGGGCTGAATTCGCTTCTCTTCACCGGCTTCGCGGAACCGCTTGAGCCAGACTCATTCTACGCCACACCCGCTGGCGGGGGCGTCTGGTATAGCCCGCGAAATGATGGATGTCGAGGAAGTTCCGGCAGGGAACCGTATGGGTCGTTTGGGTCGGATTGGGACTGCGTTTTTCGGTAATCGTGGATGGCGATGGTCAGGATAACCGCCATGAATAGCGCGGTCGGCGCGATCCTCAGGAGTGTGCGAATGCTCGATCGTAGGTGTTTGGTAGGGATGATCCGCCCCAGCGCGATCGCGATCGGGGCACTCAGCAGCAGGCCGACGTAAAGCGGTTTCAGATCGAAAAGGTAGTACGCACTGATGATCAGGAGGGTGGGAATGATTGCAAAAACGACGGCGGTGCCGCGCAGAAAAAACCGTCGCTTGGCGACGAGCGACAGCAGCAATCCCGCGCCCGCGGCCGCTGCGAGCGACAGCGCGAGCTGGCCGTACTTGATGCTGCCGTTCATCATCAGAACGGCGGCGAGCGTCGAGCAGATCATCCACGTAAGCCACGGCATCGCGCTGCCGCTGGCCGGATCCTGCTCGGCCGAGTCGAGCGCGAACCACCACGCGAGGCACAACGCGCCGATCGCGATGATCATGGTGCTGGCGTGCGAGGGCGTCCAATCGCTTCTGAATTTGAATCGCAGCACGCCCGCCGTACACACACAGGCAAGCACGAACACGCCCGCGATGCGTAATCCAACCGCGCCGCGCGAACGCGAATCGAGCACACCACCGATCGCCGTCAGGATGACGGCGAGCAGCAGATACGACATCGATTCCTTCGGCGGGAAAACGTTCAACGTCCCATGGATCGTCGGAAAGGCGATCAAGAACGCGATGCCAACCGCGAGCGGCCCTCCCCACGCGCCGACGGTCTTGGATTCGTCAACTGCGCGTCGCAGCCATGCGCGCCGAGCGATGAACAAGATCACCAGCGCCGCCAGCGCCGGAATCACAATGACGAAGATGAGCTCGTGCGGGCCGAGAGGCATGTCTCTTTCTCCCTCTCCCTGGCAGGGAGAGGGTCGGGGTGAGGGTCGAAGCGCGAGATCGACAAGCCCGGTTCGGCGGCCGAACGGGCGCTTAATGCGCCGCGCTTCGACCCGCCCCCCGCCCCGCCCAGCCGGGGGGGGGGGCCGGGCGATCAAACCCCCTCTTCAGGCTAGGCGGACGGAACACGGCGGAGATAAGAGTGTCTTCGATCGCCTATCACGAATGGGGCACCTTGCTGGGAAGATGC
>JACMJD010000696.1 GCA_014380825.1 Phycisphaerae bacterium
AGCCTCGGGGCTTTCCTCGTCGATATCCATCGCCTGCACGCCTTCGTCGCCCGCGTCGAAAGTCCGGTTCGATTGCAGCAGCTCCTCGAAGGTTTCCGCGCCGACACCGTAGAGCGTCTTGATTGCCCGCAGCAGTTGGGTGCGCGGCACGAGCACCCATTCGATCTTCCTTTTCAACAACTGCGCCGCGAGACGGCGGCCCACGGTGTTAAACACGTCGTACGTCGCGAGCTGCACCGACGTGTCAGTCGCGCGAAGCGGGAGGATGTGATGTTTGAAAACGAACCGGCTGGGCAGCGACCCGAGCACGGCGCGATCGATGCGATCGAGATTCACCTCGGCCACTGGCGTCCGAAACAGCTCGCCGAGAGCCCGCGTGAACTTCCCTTCATCGACCTTGCCCGAGTTGAGCACTTCAACGGTCCACGAATGGCCGTTGTTCTGTTTCGCAGCGAGAGCCTGCGCTTCGTCGGCATTTTCGACGCCGCTCGCCACGAGCAAATCCACCAGCGACTTGCGCAGCGCCGAGCTCATTTGTCGGTCGAAATCCTTGTCTCGGAACGGAACTGCACGGCGCGCCGGACTGGCGGCGGTTCGCCGATCGTCGCGCCGATATCCGGCTGGATCATCAGCCGTTTCTGCTCCGTCTCGGAATTATCGAGAGTCTCAAACGGATTCTCGCTCACGACAGGCTGAATCAGCACGACGAGCTCGCGTCGCTCTTTCGTCTTCCGCGTATTCTTGAAGAAATAACCGATCAGCGGCACGCGGCTGATGTAAGGCACGCCCGAGTCGTTCGTATTGTTGCTGGTGCGAATCAGGCCGCCGAGCAGCACGGTCGAGCGATTCGGGACGGAGACGTTCGTCTTGATATAGCGCGTGCTGATGTTCGGCACGTCGTTGCCGCCAATGGTAGTGAACCCGGCCACGTCGTCCACTTTTTGCAGAATATCGAGCGCGACTTCGCGGTCGGAGTTGATGAGCGGGACGACCTCGAGCTGCAGCGCCACGGTCTTGAATCCGATGTTCGAATTCAGCGCCACGTTGTTGTTGATGGCAGTTCCATCGATCACCGAGCTTTGCGTCGTAGTCGGCACGGCGATTTCCTGGCCGGACGCGATGATGGCTTTCTTATTGTTGCTCGTGAAAATAACCGGGCGCTGCGTGACCCGGAAACGGCCGGTGGATTCGAGCGCGTCCACGATAGCGCCGAGCGAATCACTCGCGGCGACCACGCCTTGCAGTCCGCTCATCCCGCCGGTCAGCAACGTCGTCCCGGCTTTCAAATTCCGGGCATTGATCAGGGAGCCGAGATCAATCGTGGGCACCCCGTTGTTGATGGCAATGCCCCTTCGGGCTGCGACGACGGCGCCGGTGCCAGGCGCCGGGCTGGAGCCTGGCGTCGTAGTTCCGTTTCCGTTGACCTCTCCGCTTCCGAGGAAATAACTGAATCCGACTTCCCGATCATTGCTCAGCGTCATTTCACCGATCACGGTGTTCAACAAAACCTGCGGCGCGCGAACATCGATCTGATCGAGCAGCGCGAAAACTTTCTGCCGCATTTCCTTGCTCCCGAGGACGATGATCGTGTTCTCACGCGGGTCGGCAATGATCTTGGTATTGCCGACCGTCACGGCTTTCGGCGTGGTATCCACGGGCTCGGTCGAAAGGCCTTCCGAGAAGTTAATACTGCCGCCGGAACCGTTCGACGAACCTCCGCCAAACGATGTGCCGGAGCTCCCGCTGGTATTTTGCGCGCGCGGCGCGGCGCCAGTGCTGGCGGCCGCCGCCGCATCCTCGGCCTTGGTGCCGGGCTCCGTTATCGCCTTCACGATGATGTCGAGAATCTGACTCGCGGAGACAAATTTCAGCGGCCGTTTTGCCGGCTCGCCGAACGGAATGTTCGAGTCGAATTCGCGGATCAGCTTGCGAATGAAGGGCAGGTTGATCGGGCGGGTGACGACATGGATGCGGTTCGTCCGAATATCCGCGGTCAGCCTGATCTTGCCGACAATGATCGATTCTTCGGACAAAGTGCCCGCCTGAATTTCGATGGAAAGAGGCGCCCCGGGGTTCGCGGCATTCGCTGGATTCGCCGGCGGTTGAGCGACCCTGGGCACTCCTGCGCCGGCTTGCGTCGGTTGTTACTCGAAAATCTTCTCCAGCATATCGATCACGTATTTCACATCGGCGCGCACGAGCACGATGAATTAGCTCACCACTTCCGCCGGCGGAACAACGAACAGGTTGATGATGCGAACGATTC
>JACMJD010000063.1 GCA_014380825.1 Phycisphaerae bacterium
CCGTGCCGGCGAGCTCGGCTTGCCGTTGATGGTCGCCATCATCGGCGGCGAAACGCACCGCTTCCGGCCGCTGGTCGATCTTTATCGCAAAGCAGGCAAACTCGCGGGCCATGCGCCCGACCGATTGAAAGTCGGCGTGCATTCACTTGGCTACGTCGCCGCGACAACGCAAGAAGCCGCCGATGACTTCTTCCCGGGCTACGCCCGTGCGTTCACCGACATCGGCAAAGAGCGCGGCTGGCCACCCGTCACTCGCGCACATTTGGACGCCCAGCGCGGCCCGCGCGGCGCGCTAATCGTCGGCAGCCCCAAAGAAGTCATCGAGAAGATCATTCGCCACAGCGAAGCGCTCGGCGGCGTCTCCCGCTTCACGTTTCAGATGAACGCCGCGTCGCTCCCGCACGCGAAGCTGATGCGAGCGATCGAGCTGCTGGGCACGCAGGTCGCTCCGGAGTTGCGGAAGGAGTTGATGGGCCGCGAGGTCGGGAAGACGAACAAGTGAAGGTTATCGAACACGATCAAAGCGTAGTCGGGCGTCCCGTGCGGCTTGTTGCGCGATGCGCGATTCGATCGGCACGCTCAACCCCGTCGCGCCTTCTCGATTTTAGCGATGTCGATCTTTTTCATCGTCATCATCGCATCGAACGCGCGCTTGGCGGCTGCGGTATCGGGATCGGTGACCGCTTGCGTCAGAGCGATCGGCGTGATCTGCCAGGACAATCCCCATTTGTCCTTGCACCAGCCGCACGCGCTCTCTTTGCCGCCGTTGTTGACGATCGCGTTCCAGTAGCGATCCGTTTCGGCTTGGTCAGTGGTGGCGACCTGAAACGAGAATGCTTCATTGTGCTTGAACGCGCTGCCGCCATTGAGCCCGAGGCAGGGAATTCCCATCACGGTAAACTCGACGGTCAACACATCGCCTTTCTTCCCGTCCGGAAAGTCTCCCGGCGCGAGATGCACCGCGCCAACGGACGAATCGGGAAAGGTCTTGGCGTAAAACCGGGCCGCATCCTCGGCGTCGCCATCGTACCAAAGACAAATCGTGTTTTTTGCTGGATTCATCATGTCACTTCTCCATCGTGATGAGCCGCCCGACGCCGCAGTAAAACGATCCGCTTGCAGTCGCAGGGCATTCGGTCGAAGAGCATTGTCTCGGCCGACATTTCTGCGTCAAACTAAACTGCACTAGGGACAACAAAACTCTAGGGACAGCTAAACTAAAACTAGGGACAGTCAACTGTTTTCGCGCTAACCGATATCAAGATTTCCTGCCGAAGCCGCGCGATTGGCAGTGCAATCCTTGGCCCGGCCGGTGGTTGGGCCGCCGTGGTTGCGTGATCAGCTTGCACTAGAGTTTAGCCGCTTTTACTGGGGTTGTGAGGTAGATTAGTCTTGCCGCCGCGCGGTCTGCGCGTGTTCACGGCCAACTCGCTCGCTCACGTTCCAATGGCGAGCGCGACTGCTCCGTCTCGACCCCCGCCAAGATCTCATGCCGAGCGATAGCGAGGGATCTCGGGTTGAAGAGAAGCTCGGAAATTCCGACCTATTCCAGCGCCCGAGATTTCTCGCTAGCGCTCGAAATGACGGCTCCGAGCAGGGTCGAGACAGAGCACGAGCGCGATACAAATTCTCGCAAGTTTTAGCTGCGGATTTCTCATCACTTTTGGCTTTGTGAAATTCGGCAGGCGAAGCCAAAGAGTCATAGACGATGCTGCAGAAGTGTCGGCCTGGCCGGGGGATGTGGGAAAAACGGAAGGAAGTGTGATTGCAGAAATTGATCAAATTGAGCGGATCGAAGCCAAAGCCGGGGGAGGGATGAACGCCAAGTAGCCAAGGAAATGCAGCGAGGGATTTGTGCTGTAGGGCGCGGCTGCGCCCGCCGCGTCGAGTTGGCGTAAACGACATGCCGGCCAGCGGTTGGTGGCCGATTGCGGGCACAGTCGGTCGAGCGAATGTTGTTGGGAGCGACGGCTCGGGAGGTGCTGCGTGATGGCGCGCGACGGTTTCGCGAGTGCTCGGCGGGTGCCCGGCGATGGCGCGGGTGACTACGCGTGAATCACTTCCCGCCCGTCGTCGCAATGCCCTGGATGAACGTCCGCTGCGCGAGGAAGAACAGCACCAGCACCGGCAGGCACACCAGCACGCTCGCGGCCATCAGCAGGTGCCACTCGGTGCCGCCGTGCGTGCTTTGGAACACCTGCAGGCCCAGCGCGAGTGTGTATTGCGAGGGGTCCTGGATGTAGATCAGCGGGCCGAGGAAATCGTTCCAGGCCCAGAGGAATGTGAACAGCGCGACGACGGCGAGCACGGGTTTGCTCAGCGGCAGGATGATCCGCCACCAGATGCCGAAGTCGCTGCAGCCGTCGATCGTCGCGGCCTCGGACAACTCGTTTGGGATCGTCAGATAGAACTGGCGGAGAAGGAAAATGTGGAACGCGCTGCCGAAGAACGCCGGCACCCACAGCGGGCGAAGCGTGCCGAGCATTTGGAACGGCGTGTGATCGCCGATCCAACGGAAGACGCTGAACAGCGGGACCATGCGCACCGTGAACGGAATCATCATGGTGGCGAGCATCAGCACGAACAAGATGTTGCGGCCGCGAAATGGAATCTTCGCGAACGCGTACGCAACCAACGAAGACGAGATGACCGTGCCGATCACCGACAGACCGGCCACGATCAACGTGTTGCGCGTGTAGTGCGGGAAGTCCATCTTGTCATGCGTGACGACTCGCCAGTAGTTTTCCGGAATCGGTGTCGATGCGTGCATCTCGACGCGATCGGGAATGAAGCGCGGCGGATATTCCATCGTCTTGTCGAGCGTCTTCAGACTGGTCGATAGCATCCAGATGAATGGAAGGAGGAATCCAATTGAGATCAGACAGACGGCCACGAATGCGAACCATTTCTGACCGCGCTGTCGCGCGCGGAGCGACGTCTGTCGGCGGTGCGGTGCGCGATATTGCATCGGCGCCTGCGCGGGAAGCACCGGCTGCTTCGTGGCTGGAAGTTCTTTCGTCACGGTTGTCATTCGCGCGTCTACTTCCGTTCGTAATGCACCCAATGCCTGCTCGACCAGAACGCGACGCCCGTGAGCGCGAGCACAATCATCAACATGATCCACGCCATCGCGCTGGCCGTGCCCATCTTGAGGTAACTGAAAGCGGAGTCGCGGATGTACATGGAGATGAAATACGTCGCGCGCACCGGACCTCCTTGCGTCATGATGTAGGGCGTATCCAGAACGCCCACGACGCCGATGATCGACATGATCAGGTTGAAAAAGATTACGGGCGACAGCATCGGCAGCGTGACGTGCCACATTTGCTGCCAGGTGCCCGCGCCGTCGAGATCGGCCGCTTCGTACAGCTCGCGCGGGACATCCTGCAAGCCGGCGAGGTAAATCACGACCGTGTAGCCGACGCCCCAGACGCTCATCATCGCCAGCGACGGCATCGCCCAGGTCGGATCGGTCAGCCAGCCGGGGCCGGTGATGTGCAGCCTGGCGAGCAGCGTGTTGAGCAGGCCGAGGCGCGCGTTGAACAACCAGAGCCAGAGCATCGCCGACGCGACGATCGGCACGAGCGAAGGCAGAAAAATGATCGTGCGAAAGATCGCCTGCCCGGGCATGCGGACATTCAGCAGCATCGCCAGCCCGAGCGATACGCACAGCCCGGCCGGCAGCGCGAGCGCGGCGTAATAGAACGTGTTGCGCAGCGCTTTCCAAAATACCTGGTCGTGCCACAGGTCTCGATAGTTATCCGCGCCGACGTACACCGGCGCGCGCAGCAGCGAGAAATCACACACGCTGTAATAGAACGACAGCGCGATCGGCAAAAGCATGAACGCGAGAAAGCCGATCAACCACGGCGACAGAAACGCCAGACCTTTGCAGAGTTGTTTGGAATCGCGCGTCACTGCGTTTTCCGATTCCTCTGATCGTCACGCTGAAAGAATCGATCGAGCGCGGTCTGCGCACGCGTTTGTGCTTCGGCGAGTGCCCGTTCGGGCGTCGTCTCACCGAGACAGATCCGCTCGACCGCGAAATTCAGCTCCGTCTGCACCTCCGGCCAGATCGGAATCGGCGGAAGCCCGCGCGCATTCGGACTTGCGGCAAGCTCTTCGAACACTTCGATGTAGGGGTTCGGATGATTCTCAATGTAAGCCTTGCTCATGTTCGCCAGCGGCGAGCTCTTGCAGTGCATCGAGCAGAGTTTTTCCATCTGGTCCTGCCGATTGACGAAGGCGACGAACTCAAACGCCTCGGCCTTGTGCTTGCTGGTGCTGGGAATGACGAGCACGTCCATGCCCGCATACGTGACCGGCGGCGCGTTCGCATCGACCGCCGGGAACGGCGCCGCCGCCCATTCGCAATTCTCGCGGCGCTCCTGTCGCGTCAGTTTCTTGAGGTCATCGGACGCGAGGTTACGACGATTGCTCATGCGTGGATTGAGCTTCGCGATGTAGTTCGCCTTCCAAGCGCCTTCCTGTTGCATCGCCACCGCGCCGGTGAAGAACGGACTCTGCGGCGAATCGAAATTGTCCTTGCCCAGCGTCGAACGAAACTGCTGGATCGTCTGCGCGCCGAGTCGGTTTGTGTAACTTTGCACCCAGGTGTACGAAGCGATCACGTTCGCATCGGTGAACGTGATCTTCCGCGTGGCCGGATCGTACACGCGGCCGTCGAACCAGTAGGGCGTGAGTGCGAGCCACCAGCCCGGTTCCTGCGGGAGATATCCTGCGCTGGTCAGTTGACCTTCCTCAGCGCGCGTGTCGAGGATTTGAGCGTAGCGATCAAGTTCCGCGATCGTGCGCGGCGCGCGATCGGGATCGAGTCCTGCCGCGCGCAGTTGCGCCGCTTTCTTTTCGAAGAGCCGTTTGTTGTAGTGCAGCGCGATCACGCCCGGCGTCGAAGGCAGTGCGTACAAGCGGCCCTCGTATCGGCAGCCGTCGTAGAAGACGGGCTTGTGCTCGAGCAAGTCGAGACGCTCGAGCACACCGAGCGCCGCGAACTGCGTGATCTGGGCATCCCAGATTCCCGCCACATCCGGAGGCGCGCCGGCTGCCGTGGCGAGCAGCGTCTTCTGATCGACCGCGGTCATCGAGAGGTATCGAACCCAGATGCGTTTTTCTTTTCCGACCGTCCCATTGAAGGCGTCGACGATTTCGCGCATCTGGTCGGCCTCGCGACCGGACCATTTCTCCCAGTAAGTGATCACCACGCTGCCGGGTGGCGCTTCGACGCGCGTGTGCCGGGCGTCTTGCGCGAGGAAAGCCAGGCCCGACAGAATCAGGCCGAGGAAAATGATGCGTCGAACCCAGATCACGGTTAGACCAGTGTAAGCGCATCGGCCGCGCGATTCTGCGCGGAGACTTGCGGTTGACCGTGGGAGTGACTGGCGTGCTGCGACGCATAAGGACGCGAGATGATTTCAACTTCGCCGGCTGCGAGTCCGAAAGTCGTCGCGCGGACGATGAGTCGACCGGCGATGTTCGTCGATCGAATCAGCGCCGTCGCGATGCCTGCTTCGGCGCGAACGGGATTCGCGCCGATCTCCGGTAAACCATCGCCGATGATGCTGCCTTCACCGTCGATGGTGAACTGGATGATGTCGTCGGCAAACGGGCAAACCGTGCCGCGGGCGTCGCACACTTTCGCGTAAACGCGTAGCCAGTCTGATCCATCAGCTACGAGATCGCGCCCGCACAGATCAGCTTCGAGCACGAGCTTTCGCGCCACGCCCGGCGGACGGACGACGTGCGTGGCGACGACTTTCCCGTCGATCACGCCTTCGGCTTTCAATTCGACGCAAGCGTTGTCGACTTCGTTGGGACACACGCCCGCGCCGTTCATGTACATCGTGGTCCGCTCGCGCGCGATCGGCTCCACCTGAAACACGAACGGCGGATGCGGAATTCGATGACCGGCCTCGGGCCCGTTCACGCCGACAACTTTGCCAGCGCGAAGCAAACGCACTTGCTCGCAGTTGCTGAACACCGTGACCGTGGTGGGCGAAAGCGGGCCGTCGAAGTTGGCGATAAACACCATCGGCCCGTCGTTCAAACCCGGGATTCGCACGCGCGGATCGCGCTGGCTTTGGAACAGATAGTGCGCGAACTTCGGCAACCGAAACAGATCGAGCGGCCCGCCATAAAACGGTTGATGGTGGTAACCGCGATGGCAATCGATCGCCGCCCACAGGCACGCGCCGGAGAGTCGTCGACCGTTCTCGCCGCTGCTGCTGCCGTGATGGCCAACGAGAATTTCGTTCATCCGCGCCAAGTGCGCGTGGGCCTGCATCAACATGGGGCTTTCGCCCCAGCCGCGTGCGACGCGGTTGCGCGATTGCTGATCGCTCCAGTTGTCGACCTGATCGCCCCATTCGCGAATCCAATACGGTTTCGTGCCGTCGTTGTTGAGATATTCGACGTCCCAACCTGCGGCCGGCTCATGATCACCGGCGGTGTAGCATTGATCGCCGGGAAATTCTTCATGCACGGCCTGATGAAGCGCGGCGCCAGTCTCGCGGTTATCCGATTCGTTCAGCGCCGCCTCCCACAAAATCACGGATGGCCGATTGCGATCGCGCCGCACCATCACACGCGCGTTCTGAATCGCGCGCTCGCGAAAGACTTCATCGCCGACGAACTGCCAGCCCGGGTTCGAGAC
>JACMJD010000697.1 GCA_014380825.1 Phycisphaerae bacterium
GAACATCATCGTCGCCGTTGCGAGCTGGCGCAGGTTCGACAGGCACTGCGTGCTCGCCGCCGCTGCGCGGGCTTTACTCAGCGCGGGAAGCAGGATGCTGATGAGCAGCGCGATGATGCCGATGACGACCAATAGCTCGACCAGCGTGAACGCGCGACGCGAGGAACTTCGGACTCCGCTGTTGTTCATATCGCACCTTTCCAATTCCACACCCTCGTACACAGAATTATCGGGAACGATGTCTGCTGCGCCTAAATCTTGCCGCTGAAGCGGCAAGCCCGCCGATCAGGACAAACGCGCTGCTCGGTTCCGGCACTGCGCTCAGGAACGAATTCGCGTAGCCGGGACCGAACTGCTCTCTATGCTGCTGCACCAACAGCAGGCTCGGCGTGTTCATGCCGGCACTGCTCGGATCGCTGCCATCCAGATATGCGATCGCACGAGCAAGTCCTCGTCCCTGCGTATTGAACACGAAATCGATTAATGAGTAGTCATCGAAGTCGACGATGCCGTTGCCGTCGAAGTCACCGTTGGCCCAGCCTGTATTGCTGTTGTTGAAGCCGTTGTCGATGTGGCTGTAATCGTCGAAGTCGACGATGCCGTTCAGATCTGAATCGCCGTAATCGGTTTCGAAGATCGTGCGGATGAGGACATCGGCATCCTGTCGATCGGCGCCGGACGGCGTGGGCCAGCCGTCGACATCGAGGTCGTATCGCCAATCTGCGTTGCCGAAGCTGGCGTGCAGGTGATCGATGTCGGCGGCGTTCGTCGAGCCGTCGTTGTTCATGTCGCCACGCTTCAACACGGCGGCCACCGACGCAGCAGTGGCGGCCGCGGGTGCGCTGATCGCGCGGAAGCGAGTGCGCTGCAAGTACAAATCGCGGCTGTCCATCAAGCCGTCGGCGTTCATGTCGGCGGCGGCGTTGAATGAATGGTTCGTCTGACCCTGCGCGTTCGGGTAGACCATCGCCTCCATGCCGTACGCGGTTCCGGTGACGTCGCCGATCGTATACGTGCCGCCGAAATCGAGATCGCCCAGCCCCGCGCCGCGGCGCGTGCTGGTGGCGACGCCGAAAATCCGCTGCACGTTCTGTCGGCCGGTGATTTCCGTTGTCACGATCGTGAAGACATGGTTGCCGCTGCCGACGTTGAAGAATCCGAACTTGAAGAGATCGCGATCGATCTGCGTCGTCAGTGATCCGCTCGCACCAAGCTGCGCCAGAATTTCAGCGTCGGTCTTGTTGGCCGGCTGGTCGATCAGCACCTGCACCTTGGTGGCGGTCTGATCATCCGACTTGATGTACACGTCGCGATTCTCGTTCGCGTTCAGATCCCATTCGACAAAGCTGTTGACCGACGAAACCGGCTTGAGCCGATCGACATAAACCGACTGCGTAAAATCCGTGAAGATCGCCGGCCCGCTGGCGCGATGACGATACGCGCGGGCTGTGATGTAGTGATAGCCTTCCGACAGCGTGGTCGCGTCGACGCTCTGCGAATAGGTTCCGATGTTGTCGGCGCTGGTGTAGCCGGGCGTGTTCGTCGTGACGAAATTCTCGAAGCCGTAGGATGTTCCGCCCGTCGAGCGGAAATCGACCGTGCCGTTGCCGTTGATGTCGATTCCGCCGTCGATCTTCAGCTCGGCTTTATCGCCGTCGGCGTCATGATCGCGGATCGAGCCGAGCAGGTTCACCTTGTTGGTGTTGAGCGTGACGTCAAACGAATTCGCGGTGATGACTTTGACATCGGCCAAGCGCGTCGTGCCGTTGGTGTTGGCGGTAGGCGTGCCGCCCGCGAGCGTGCTGGCGACGTTGCTCAGGCTCAGACTTCCCTGCGGCCCGCTGGGGCCGTAGATCAGATAGCCCCGCCCTGTTTCCACGCCATCTGGATTCTTGTTTCGCGGGACGCGCAGGTTCGCGGTGCCGTCGCCATTCACGATCACGACTTCCGGAAAATCGTTGTGCGGATCGAACGTGATATCAGACGCGTTGCCGGTCAGCTCAAGTAGCGGCGTGCCCGGCGCGAATCCGGTCGGCACGGTGCGGCTGTCGAACCCGCCGTCCATGCGGTTGCTCAGCACGACCAGCGCGCTGTTCGTCCGCTCGTAGATCAGCATCTCTTTCGCATCGGCGGTGGGCGTGCGATCGGCATAGTTGCCGCGTCCGTGCGAGTTGCGGATGTCGACCAGCTTGGTGATGCGATCGCCGTACATCCCGCCCAGCGCATCGCCGCGACCGTCTTTCGGAAACGCTCGGCCGTTGCCGAATTCTTTGGCGTTGAAGTAGACAATCGCGTTGCCCGGCCGCATCAGCGTGTACGCGTACGCGACGGTGCTCAGGTGCGGGCCGAACGAATCGTGGCTCGACACGAACGCCACGCCCTGGCTGCCGTTGTTCGCCAGGCCATCATCGTTCACGTCCAGGCTGGCGTTCTTGACGCTTCGCCAGTCGTTCTGAACACCGTTGGCGGTCAGGTTGTTCTGCATCGCGAAGAACAATGGGAAATCCAGGTCATCGCGATTGCCGCGCACCGAGCCGACCGTGCCGGTGTTGTAGTCCTTGCGAATGTATTGCTGCAGCGTGCCCATGTTGCCGTCAAACACTTCGCTGAACGCGAAGATGCGCTGCTGCGATCCATCCAGCAGCGTGCGCTTGCTCGCGGCGTAGACACTCTGGTCGTAATAGTTCAGCGCCCAGGTCGGCATGTGCTTGGCGGCGTCGATGCGGAAACCGTCGATACCGATTTGCTGCACCATCCACTTAGTGTTGCGCATCAGATAACCGGTCGCGTTCTCGGTCACCGCATCGCCGGCCATGGGGCTCGCGCTGTTGAAGTCGTAGAGATCGACGAAGCTGTTGGTGCGCGCGTCCCAGACGGTGTTCTTCGGAAGATCGCGATCGGGATAGAACTGCGCATTGCTTGCGTTCGGCACATTCGCAAGCCGGCCAAATAGCGATTGTGTACCGGCGGGCAGATTGCGCGAATCGCCCGGCGTGACCGGATTGCGAATGAACTGGTAATTCTTTTCCTGCGCGATGTCGATCAGGCCGGCGACGCGACCGTTGATGTCGCCGCCTTCGTTGGCGCCATGGAAATCACCGTCGACATTGCTGTAGCCGAGCGTGTTGTAGCCGGGATTATTCGGGTTGGTGTTCTGAAGCTGGATCGAGAAACCCGGATAGCCGCCGGCTTTGGCAAAAGTGTTCGTGCCGTCCGTCGTGCCGAGCGTGGAGTAGCCGTTGTGATTCCAGACCAGATCGACGTAGACGTTCGTGCCGATCTTGTGCATCGCGGCAATCGCGGATATCAAACCGGTCTGCGTGCCGTAGAGCGTTGGCCGGCCTGCTGATCCGAGATCGAAGCGATCGTAGACGTCGTAGCCGACGGATTGATCGCCGGTGTCCGCGCGGCTCGGCGGCGGCGTCCACAATCCGCCGTAGCCGGCGTTGAGGATGTCCGGCGCGCGATTTTCCATCGTCCGCCAGGTCGCTTCGAACATCTGAAGCATTGCGGGCGCGGAGGTGTCTTGTGCGACAGCGATGGAATGAAGGCCGGAAAGCAGAAATGCAGCGGAAGCCGCCGCCGTGAGCACCGCATGCGCGCGGGCACGTCGCCGGGACCCTTGGCCTCGAAATGCCTGGGAGGCAACCACCATTTCCAACTCCGCCGAGAGAGGTGTTTAACCGTTTAACCTTCCGACGACATCATCGCCGATCCGAAGGTCGATTGCAATGGCCAATTCGTCGCTCCGCTTGCGCCTGCGTTTCAAAAGCGGCGGCGTCGTCGCAGCAGAACCGCGCTGCTTCCGATAATCGTCGTAAGCGATCCGGGCTCCGGAACGTAGACCAGATCCAGACTTCCGCCATTGTTGCCGATCGCCAGCGACCAACCGCTCGGATAGACGTTTTGGAACAGGGTCGTGTCCACATAGAACTTGTTCAGATCGACGTTCAAAAACGAGTTGCTGCTCGATGTCGCGATGATGTACCGCTTGGGCGCATCCGGCGAGCCCGGTATCCATCCCGGAACCAGACCAGGCGTGGAGCCGTTCAGCGAAACGATTTTGATGGTGAACCGCTCTTCAGGCGAGGTGATCGTTGTCGCGGTGACGGATACGGCACCGAGCGTCAACTGATCCCACGCCGTGCCCGCGGGAGACGCGGGACTCTGCGCGTTGATCTCCCATGTGTAGCTGCCGCCTTTAGCGAATTCGGTCACGCCGCCGCCGGTGGTGCTGAGCGTCAGGTTGCCAACGCTATTGCCCGGCGAAACGTTGCCCGAAATCGAAACACTTTTCCCGCTCGCCGGCGCGATCGTGCCGGAACCGCCGAGCGTTGCGCCGCTGGCGATCGAATAGTTGTCGCCGCCGTTGTGCGTGCCGTTGACGATTAGCGCGCCGTTGCTGACCGTCGTCGTGCCGGCGTAAGTGCTGGTGCCTTCCAGATACAGCGCGCCTGCACCATTCTTGATCAGCGAGCCAATCTCGCCTGAGTCGGGATTCTTTAAGCCATTGGTGATCTGAGTGTTGCCAGCGCCGTTTACGGTCAACGCCTGATTGTTCACGTTGATCGTTGCGCCGGTGAAGGCAATGGTTCCGCCGCTGGCGATACTTGTCTCGACATTTCCGTCCAGGAAGATGTTGCCACTATACGTGTTGGTGCCGCTGGTGTTGGTTGCCTGAATGCGACGGGCGCCCGTGCCGCTCCGTGCCACAATCCCGCCAGTAAGAGTAGTGCCGCCATCTGCGTCGGTAATGCGCAGGGTCCCCGCCGCGCTGCCTCCATCCACGCCGATGCGATGAAACGGGCTGGACGTCGATCCGCCCGCTGCGTAGCTCACCGTTCCGGCTTCGATAGTCGTATCACCAGAGTAGGTGTTCGCGGCAGCGAAGATCACCTCACTGGCTTGCTTCACGACGACCGCGCCGCCCGCGTTCTTCAACGGTGTAAAGAAGCTGAGCTTGAAGCCGTTGTTGCCGAAGACGGAGATGACGGCGCTGTTGTCGAGAAACAACGATCCGGCGCCGCCGCCGAGGTTCACATCGATATCACCATTGACCGGATTGATTTCGCCACTGGTGTCGAACGAGATATTTGCGAACCCCAGTGTCAGTTTGTTCGTGCTGTTGTTCTCGATCTTAGGGACACCGTTGTTGTTGACGAACTTGATCGAATTGCCGTTCAGTGTAAAAGCGGCGGCACCGGCATTCAGGAAGATCCGGTTCATGTTGTCGAATGACGTGTAATTGAAGAACGGCGTGGTCCGGGTGGAGCCGGCGAAGTTAATGATCGAGCCCAGGGGCGGCGCAGTGTTATCCACCCAGTTGTTTCCGGTGCCCCAGTTATTGTCGCCGCCGCCCCCATCCCAAGTGTCGATGTTCTGCCCCAGTGCCGCGACCGAAACGCACAGAACGATCGCGAGGACCGCCAACGCCGTCAGTTTCACTTGTGTCGCCCGCATCAGAGTTCTCCGTGATTCGCTCTCCCCCGCGTGCATGACTCTGGCGATGGAGGCTCGTTGTTTCCAGCACACGTCGTGCGGCCGGAACCCACTCTGTGAACGTTTCAGCCGGAGCACGCACAAGTGCGCGCTCCGGCTGAATCAATTTTGAACGTCACGTCGTGTAGAACCGACTCATGCACGTCGTCGACGCGCGATCAGCGACAGTGCGCCCAACCCGATGAAGCCCATCGAAGCCGGTTCCGGCACGGACAATGTATACGAGAGCAACTGCGTGCCGCTGTCGTAGGGAACTTGCCAGTCACTGATCGTCTGGCCGGGATTGCCCAGTGCGTCGTTGGCACTGTCGCCACCACCGCCGCCGCCGGAGTACACGTCGAAGCTGATGCCCTGTCCGGGGATCAGGTTCAGCGAGGCGAGCGGCACGGTAATCGTCGTGCTGTCCGCGCCAAGCACCGGCACGAACTGACCGTTCTGCGTCCAGCTTCCGTTGAATGTAAATGGCTGCGCGCCGCCGCCACCGCCGTCGACCCAACTGCCGACCCATGCATCCATTCCGCTGGCGATGCGAATGTTGCGACCCCAAGGATTACCAACCGGATTTCCGGTGTCGCCGCCGGCGACCGATTCGATCCCGATCATGTACTTGCCCCAGTCAGTGGGGTTGGCGATCGAACCATTCGTCGTGATCTTGAACGTGATGTCGGTCAGCGTGTTGGTGACTTCGACCGACTTAATGTCCATGTGGGCATTACCGTCGAAGTTGTCACCGATCGTGTCATTGAAAACCGCAGCCGACGCAGCACCGGCCATGGTGAACATTGCGGCAACGGCCGCGCTTACCTGCACAAACTTCTTCATTTTCGCTCCTCTGAAAATCGATCGACCCACTGCCCTGAACTGACGAACGCAACTCACACGAACTGCGTTGTCATGCGCATATCAATTTCAATCCACTGGCGGCGAGTTCAGCAAGTTTTCGGACAGTTTGCTGAACCGGTTAGACAGCTCGCCGCGATGATCGCTCTGATGTTCCCGCTGAAGCAATCGTCGCTGCGATATCGCTGACTGGACTAACCCTCAGATGACGCTGCGCCACACAATCCGAACCCGTGAATCCGGCACAGCGCATTTTCCGCTAGGAGCTACTATAAATGCCGGAAAATCATTGTCAAACAAAAAAAGGGGCTCATCAAGTTACACCCCGTGCCCACCTCAATCGGCAGGACCCCTTCGAAATCCACAGAATTGACCCGCGAAGCTGCTTTTGGGGCACCACGAGGCCCTCGCCGGCTGGCTCGGTCGAAGAATTTGGATTGCATCCGTTCATCATGTTGTTAAACTGTTTAAGCAGATTGCTGAAGGGTGGATTCTTCTTAGGGTGCCGCGGAGCGCCAAACCAATGGGACCGGGTCAATTAGACACAACTACCGGCTCAACTGAGCCCGCAGATGCCCCCGCCGATTTGCAGGCGGATGGGTATGGGGACGCGTCGCGCCACGGCAAACACCTCACTGTGCGGCGGTCGCCCGCTATTGTCGCGGGTCGAACCGACCGCGGCGCGAGCCGCAAATCCGTCAGCCTGCGCGACGTTGCGAAGATGGCGAAGGTGTCCGTTGCGACCGTTTCGATGGTGTTAAACGATAACCCGCGCATCAGCCGGGCAACGCACCTGCGCGTTCAACGACTAATGGACCGGATGGGTTATCAGCCCAATCGTCTCGCGCAGTCGCTTTCCGGTCGATACACGCAAGTCCTTGCGGTCCTGTTACCTGCCTTACGTCACGCGTTCGCCGACGCTTACTTCGGCGAACTGATTAGCGGTATCTGCGATCGCGCCGGCAAGCTCGGCTACAAGATCATGATCGAGCAGGCCAAGCCGGAATTCATCCGCGAGCAGAAGCACGTCGAGATTTTCGAACGCCGCTACATCGACGGCATTCTTTGCCTGGGCACGAACGATCGAAATCACTACCTCGAAGTCTTCAAAGACGGCCGCTACCCGGCGAT
The DNA here is from genome assembly GCA_014380825.1 of Phycisphaerae bacterium. Next base: position 7,471 of record JACMJD010000697.1, read on the forward strand.
GATCGTCGACAACTATTTCAACCAGTGGAAGCTCGACAACGCGGTCTGCGATTATCGCTCCGGCGCCGAGCAGGTGATGAACTACCTGATGCAGCTCGGCCATCGCAAGATCGCCTTGCTTGCCGCAGCGCCCGAAATCAGCACCGCGCGCGATGTTCGCGAGATTTACTTGCAGAAACTAGCCGGCGTGAACGCGCCGCTGGATGAAAGCTGGATCGAAGACGGCGAGTTCACCGAAGAAGGCGGCGCCGAAGCAACCAAACTCATTCTCCGCAAGCATCCAGACGTCACCGCAATCTTCGCCACCAACGATAAGATGGCCGTCGGCGCGTTGCACTTACTCAGCCGGCTGGGCATCGACGTGCCGCGCGATATTTCGGTCGTCGGGTTCGACGACCTCCAGCACGCCGCGTTCGTCGTGCCGAGTTTGACGACCGTTCACCTGCCGCTGTATCAGGTTGGATCGCTGGCGTGTGAACGTTTGATCGAAAAGATTCGCGGTCGCATGGAGCCGGTCGGTGAAACGCTTTCGACGCACCTGGTCGTGCGCGATTCCACCGCGATGGTACGGATTGAAGAAAAGTTGAACGTGCCGCAGATGGATTGATCGCCGCTTGCGGCGTCGCAGATCAAGCGACTTCAGATGGAAACCCGCTGCATTTGCGACGCCGCAAGCGGCGGAGGAACAGCGAACCGAGGAGACCCGCATGCATCGCGACGCCGCGCGAGGACGTGGAATCACCGTCTTCATTTCCGCTCTCGTCTTATTCGTTTCATTCGTGATCGCCGCACCGCGCTCCACCGAGTTCACGCTGGACCTCTCGAACTCCGCCGAAAAACCAAAGACCGTGCACCTGGCCGGCAGCTTCAACGGCTGGTCGAAAGACGCCACGCCGATGAAGCAGGTTCGGCCGAACGTGTGGAGCGCGACGGTCGATCTGGAAGAAGGCACGCATCACTACAAGTTCGTGCTTGATGGCGACAAGTGGATCGCCGATCCGCTGGGGGACAAGGAACTGGAAGAAGACGCGCCGGGCGGACCGAATTCCGGCATCATCATTGGCCCCGATGCGCGCAAGCTGCCGCCGCCGGAGCAGAATAAGGTCAATCTCGACGCCGTCGAGTTCAAGCCCGATGACGCGGCCGACTTCAACGTCGTCGACGCACAGAACGTGCGCGTGAAGCTTCGCGCGCAGGCGGGCGATATCCAGGAAGTCGAGTTCATCGCGCGCGATCCGATCAGCTCGAATGAACAGACCGTTAAGCTAATGAAGCTGTTCACCGATCGCGGCTTCGACACGTTCGGCGCGATGGTGCACGTGCCCAGCGATGCGATCACGTACAAGTTCACTCTGATCGACGGCACCGAGCGCGTCGTGTTCGAGCCGACAAAAGCGAAAGTCACGATCAAGCCAAAAGTCGTCGTGCCTGAATGGGCGAAGCACGCGGTGTGGTATCAGATTTTCCCCGAGCGTTTCCGCAACGGCGATCCATCCAATGATCCGGGCGATCAGTGGTTCGAGAAAAAAGTTCCGTGGACGAGCAACTGGTGGAAAACCCAGCAAGGCGAACCACCCGGCGAGGAAAACTTCTACAAAGGCGAAGGCAATGTCTGGAAGCGTCGCTACGGCGGCGATATTCAGGGCCTCAAACAGGCGCTGCCCTACCTGCGTTCGCTCGGCATCACCGCGATTTATCTGAACCCGGTCTTCGAAGCCGAATCCATGCACAAATACGACACGGCCGACTACCGTCACATTGACGATAACTTCGGCGTGCGGGAAAAACTTCCGCTCGAAGGCGAAACCGACGATCCGAAAACCTGGAAGTGGAGCAAGAGCGATCTGCTCTTCCTCGACTTCGTTCAAGAAGCGCACAAGCAAGGCTTCAAGGTGATCCTCGACGGCGTGTTCAACCACGTCGGACGGGCGCATCCGATGTTTCAGGATGTCGTGAAGAATGGGAAGAAGAGCAAGTACGTCGACTGGTTTGAAATCCGAGATTTCGGCAGCAAGACTCCCGCCGACCCCGCGGAGTTCGGCAAAGATGGCGGCATGAAGTTCAACGCCTGGGGCGAAGACAGC
>JACMJD010000698.1 GCA_014380825.1 Phycisphaerae bacterium
CAGCCGATCCAGCTCTCTAGCAGCGCGCAGGTGCGCGTGAAGCAGTTCGATGCATCAGGACAAACCAACCAGGAACACGTTTCGTTTTTCGAAGTTAACGACACGACGCCGCCGCAGGTGAAATCGGTGACAGGGATCGCGCACGTCCCATCGTTAAGGATCGAGTTCTCCGAGTCGGTGCGAAAAGCCGACGCGGAGTCCACGCGCAACTACACGTTCGTGCCCTCGATCGAAGTGAAGAGCGCCACGTTATCTGAGGACGGGACCAGCGTCGCGCTGGCGCTTGCGAAACCGCCAAGCGCGGAAGGGCACGGACTTCAACTTTCGATCGCTAACGTCCGCGATATTTCTCCCAAGGGAAATCCGATTGCGACGAAGTCGAATGCGCTCGCCTTGCAAAAACCCGTATACGTGCTCGATGCGATGACGTGCGACGGCAAGCAGAGCAAGGAGATCAAGCTCGACAGTCTGCCGGTGAAGAAGGGCGATTCGTGGACGATCAACCTGTTCGCGCGCGTTGAAACGGAACTGGAGAATCGCACGATCATCGCAGGATTCGGTCGGGCGGAAGATGGCGCGGACGGCATCGGCCGATACATCTGTAAGTTCGGCAGCGGCGTGCATTTCTGGAGCCGCAACCGCGACGTGAACGGCCGGCGAAATCAGCTCGATCTCAAGGCCTGGCAAATGCTCACCGCCACCTACGACGGCGAAACGCTGCGCCTCTACAAGAATGGCCGGCGCATCGCGCAGCGGAATATCGAGCTGAACGACGACGAATCGATCGTGCAAATCGCGCCGCTGGATCCGTGGGACCAGCAGCGCCGCTTCAACGGCGAGATCCGAAACTTCACAATCTGGAACACCGCGCTCGCGCCCGACGCGCTGCGAGTGTTGCAGGATTCGCAACCCGCAAATGAACCGACCGTACCGGGACAGGGACAATGAACCATCCCCGACGAGTTTCCGTCATCGCCGCTTGCGGCTTAGCGCTTCTCACGACGCTATTGACCGGATCATTCGCGTCTGCGCACCCAGCACAATTCGTCGCGGCAAATCTAACGGTGAATCGCGATGGAACATTTCGCGTTCACGCGAGATTCGACCTGCTCGCGTTCGCGCTAAACGACACGCCTGCGCGGATCGAAGATGCGGCGATGAACGAGCTGCTCGATGGATCACGGGAAGACCTTGAGCAAGCGCTCGTTAATGCCCGACAGCGATTGCTTCGTGGTGTGAAGATTCAGTGCGATGGCTCGACCATCGTCAGCGCCGAAGCGATTCAATTTCCAACAACTGAAGATGTGAATCGGTGGCGCGACGCGAAAGTGCTGCCTCGCCTGCCGGTGATGCAGGAAGCAACGCTGGACGGACATCTTCCTGCCGGAACGAAATCGATCGCGATCCGATTTCCCGAAGTCCTCGGCACGCTCGTGTTAAGCATCGAGCGGCCGGGCGAAGAAGCGTTTTCGGAACCATTGGAAGGCGGGCGATACTGTTCGACGTTGCCGATCGATCTGAACAGTTCGCTTCCCAACGCGAGCTCCCGTCATTTCGAGCGAAGCGAGGAATCTCGAAACGGAAGCGACGTCAAC
>JACMJD010000699.1 GCA_014380825.1 Phycisphaerae bacterium
CGCTGGCCCTTCTGCAAAAGTCGGAATGCTCGCTGGATATCCTGCGCGACGGGTGAACCCAGCAGCGGCGCGAGCTGCGCTTTCATGTCATCATCCAAATGCTTCGCCTTGGCGGCGGCGAGCATGCGCTGGACGTATTCGTCCTGACCACCGGTCTGTTTGCCATTGATGATCTTCTGCACCCACTTCTCGGATTCCTCGAATTTCTCCTGCGCCAGATAGAGCCTCGCCAAGCCGTACCATGCCGCCGGCGCGGTCTCGCCGCATTTCAAGAACCACTTCTCGGCCTCATCCGTTTTTCCGCGCGTTAGCGCGAGCTGGCCCATGCCGTTGAGGGCCGCCGGATGCTTTGGATCGATCTCGAGCACTTTGTTGAACGCGACTTCCGCCTGATCCGGTTCGCCGCTATTGAAGCGTGACCAACCAAGCCCGTTCCAGGCGTTGGAGTTCGTGGGATTAATCTCCACCGCCTGCTGGAAGACGTCGGCCGCCTGATCGAATTGCTGTTGCTGCCAGATCTTCCAACCTTCGGCGTTCAGTTCGATCGAACGTCTGATGTCCTCGGGTGAAACCGCGGGCATGGGGTCCGGGGCCGGCTGCGTCGTCTGCGCGAACGTTACAACCGCCGGCATGCAGAACGCGAGCATCACGATGATTCGAGCTATTCTCACGAGATGGCCTCCCTCAGCCTCAATAGCAGCGAAGCCGGCTAGTCTAACAGACGGAAGGAGGGAATGACGAGTGCGCATGAAAACGCCCAGATCGCTCTAAGCGAAAATCGCGCCCGACACAGTCCCCTGAGAGTGTCCTGACGATTTTCGCCTACAACGGCCCGGGCGAGGGTTGAGCGATCATCTATCGCGATGCCGACTGCGTCGGCGGTTCCGGCAGCTTCAAGACCATATTGAGCTTCAGCTTCGCCGGATCAGACCCGATCGTGTCCTTGTTCATCTCATACAGCTTCGTGACCATCTCCGGCTTGCCATAAAGCTTCATCGCGATGCGGTACAGGCTGTCGTTGCTCTGCACGCGATACTCAGTCCTGGCGTTAACTTCCGTCGGCACCGACGCGCTACCAATGTTCGAGGCTTTCGGATTCACATCGCTGGCGGCGGGAAGGATGATCGACATCCCGGGCTTCATCTTCTTCGGATCGAGATTTGGATTGGCGCGGAGAATGGCGGGGTAGAAGTTCGCGTTCCCGTACGCCGCCTGAGCGATGAGCGAGAGTGTCTCGCCGGACTTGACGGTGTGCTCGCGCTGGCCGACTGCGCTGGTGACCGAAAGATCGTCTGACGGTCGCGTCGCCGGGCCGGCGAGCGAGCTGCCGCTCATTCCGCCCGGCGTGCTGCCGATGATGTCGTTCCCGCGCGGCGTACCGCCCGCATCGACGCTGGTGCGGCTCGCCATCGTTCCGATATTTGACGCCGTACCCGTAGTCTCCTCGCCGTTCACCGGCGTCGCGCGCGGCGGCACTGGTGTGATCTGGTTGCGGTCGTTCGCGCCGCCTGGGACATCGGGCGTCTTGGAGATCAGCAACTGGCCGGTGTTGAGCGCGCTGTCCCACAGATCGTGGTTCGGATCAGCGGGCTTGGCGTTCGCGTCATTGGCGGCCATGCCGTTGGATGGCGCGGTCGTCGGCGCGCCAATGTTGGCGGCAATGCTGTTTGCGTTGTTTAGTGTGGACGAATCGACCGGCGGCTTAGGTGTGCTCGCGTCGGCGATCTTGCCGGGCGCGACTTTCCCCGCCGTGTCTTCGGTGACAATTGCCGCCCCCCCCGTACCACCGCTTTGGTCGGTGCTGCCGGTGCCCACCAGCACATACACGACCAGGACCGCCAGTAAAACCCCACCAATGGCGAACCCGAGCTTCACATCCTTGCGCATCATCTTGGAGAGTCCTTTCTCCTAACAGGCAATTGTCAGAGATGTCGAAACGGTACAAACGCGCGACGTGTTACGTCGCGGCTATTCTTCGCAGCGAATCCCTCACCGAAACCGCGCGCCACGAAATCTTCCCACAACCTCACGCGCGTCACTCAAGTTCGCTGCAGCTGCCCTGCGATCGCCGGCTTCTTTTGCCCGACCTGGAAACCAGATGCGGGCGCCGCCTTTTTCCGTCGGCCAACCAGCAATAACGGCGCGGCGATCGCCACCGACGAGAACGTCCCGATCACTATGCCAAACAACAATACGAAAGTAAAGCCGTGAATCCCCGGCCCACCGAAGACGTACATGAAAAATAGCGTGACGATGTTCGTGCCCGCCGTCAGCAATGTGCGGCTCATCGTCTGGTTGATCGAGTCGTTGACCACCTTGCGATTGAGCTCGCCGAACTTGCCGCGGTTTTCGCGCACGCGGTCGAACACGACGATCGTATCGATCATCGAATAGCTCATCACCGTCAGGATCGCGGCCACCACCGTGATGTTCAGGCGGAACGGCTCGAGCATCAGCGCGTTCGCGATGGGCGGCGCCGCGTGATAGAGCAGGTGCGACAATCCGATTGCCGCCAGCACGAGCAGCGTATCGTGCAGCATCGCGACCATCGTGGCGGTTCCGTATTTCAAGTCACCGAACCGAATCCAGATGTACGCCATGATCACGCCGATCGAAAGGATCAGCGCCATGACCGCATCGCGCGCCGTTTCGCCGGCGACCTGCGGATCGAAGTTGCTGACCTTCTGAAGCGTCGGCGGCTTGTTGATCGCGTCCGCCACCAGCTTCCACACTGGCACGGCCAAGTCGTCGCGCCACTTCACGGCATCTTTGTCGTATGGAATGAGCGGGTCGGAAACCAGCACCACCGCCAGGTTCGTCGCCTGTTCCGGATCGCCGGGCGTCTCAATTGCGAAATCGCGATACGCCTGCTGCGTCTGCCCCGGCGTGGGCTGTAGACGCTGGCGCTCGATGCGATCGCGAATCTCGCTCGTCTTCAGCGGCGGCGAAATATTCTTCAGCACCAGCGCGGCCCCGCCGCGGTACGACTGCCAGTTACCCGGCACGAAACCGCCGGTCGCAGCTTTAATATCTTCGACGCGATCTCGACTGATCGGGATCACGAGTCGATCGACCACGTTCAGCCCGGGCACGTCGACATCCTGGAACGTGCTGGGCAGTTCCACCTTCAACCGCTCGGCCCCGAGCGATCGCAGCACGACTTCACGCACCGCCGCTGCGTTGGCGGACGGTGTGACGACCTCGTACGTCTTGTTATCCGTACCCACCGAAACGATCGCCGGACTCGGCAATTCGGTGCTGTCCTTCGGGAACAAGGCGCGCACTTCGTCGATCGGCATCGGCTGCTTCAGCTCAAACTGCACGCTCGTTCCGCTTGCGAATTCGATGTCCAGCAGCTCACCCTTTTTGCCGTAATAATAAAGTGAGCCCAGCCCGATCACTAACACGGTCAGGCTGATTGTGGCGAAAATCGGAACCTTCTTGATCCAGTCGATCTTCGGCTGGAGCATCTGGTCCCACTTTGGGAACGTCAGCGGCAAGCTACTCAGATTCGTCACGCCGAAGCGCTCGATCAGGATGCCGAAGATCGTCTTGGTCACGAACAAGGCCGTGAACATCGAGCTGACCAGGCCGATCAGCAGCGTGATGCCGAAGCCCTTCACTTCTTCCGTGCCCAGCCAATACAGGACGGCCGACGTGATGACGGTCGTCATGTTGCTGTCGAGAATGGCGCTCCAGGCGCGGTCGTAACTGTTGCGCAATGCCATGCGCAGGGACAAGCCGCGGTGTTGTTCTTCGCGCAGGCGCTCGAAGATCAGCACGTTCGCGTCGACGGCGGCGCCGATCGCCAGCACGATGCCGGCCACGCCGGGCAGCGTGAACGTGGCGTTGAGCATCGCCATCACACCGAGGATCACCACGAGGTTGATCAACACCGCGATGAATGCGACCACACCGGCCAGGTAGTAGTAGCCAATCAAAAAGATCGCGACAACGACGAGGCCGAACGCGCACGCGAAGAGACCGGCCTTGAGGTTGTCGGCACCGATCTGCGGGCCGACCGTGCGCTCGGAGATCGGTTCGTCGGTCAACTGCGCCGGCAGCGAGCCCGCGTTGAGCGTGCTGATCAGGTAGCGTTGGTCAGCGACGGAGAATCCGCCCTGCCCGCCGGTGATCACGCCGTTGCCATTGATCTGCTGATTGATGTTCGGCGCGCTGATGAGCTTGTCGTCCAGCACGATGCCCAGCGGCTTGTGGATGTTGCGGCCGGTGAGATCGCCGAACAGCGTGCCGCCCTGCGCGTCGAATTCAAAACCCACCTTGCGCTGCGCGTCCTGGTTCTCCGGGAACGATCGCTTGAGGCCCCACGTCGGCAGGCCGGGCCGATTCATCAGCGACATGTCGGGCGTGATGTACGCCAGCACGTAGCTCTTATCGTTGTACTTGTGGGCGCGCCCGCGGAACTCTTCGGGCTTGTCGACCACGAACCAGCGCGTCGCATCGCCGGCGCGTATCTGCGGGCCGTCCTTTTGCAGGCGCTCGATCATCGTGGCGTATTCTTCGTTCCCGATGGTGACCTCGTCGCCGGAGTGGGCGAACTGAGGTGCGATCGCCAGGATGTGGAACTCGAGCACACCCGAGCCGCGCAGCAGTCGCTTCAGATCGCCGGCGTCATCGATGTTGCCCTTGACCGACGAATAGGCGGTGTACTTCTTTTCGAAATCGTCGATCGCCGCCAGTCGCGGCGGGAAATCGGCGAAGCGCTGCTTCAGCTCGGCCAAGCGCTTCTCGCGCACGTTGAGCTTGGAGTCGATGACTTCCTGAAGCGCCTGCGACGCCAAATTTGATCGGCCGATCTGATCTCTCAGATCGTCGTACTTGTTGGATGCTTCCGCCTGCCTGGCGGCATCGTTCTGCGCCTTGGCGGACTGCATCGCATCGAAGGCGGCGGCCAAGTCGTCGAACAGCTTCTGCCGCGACGGGCTGCCCATCGCAAGCGTCGTCAGCCGATTAGCGCGCTCCGGGCCGGTCATGTCTTCGACCGCGCTGATCACATCCTGCTCGCGAACGTTCGTCGCTTCGAG
>JACMJD010000700.1 GCA_014380825.1 Phycisphaerae bacterium
TGCCGTTGTCCGTAATCGAAGCTCATGGAATACAACGGCGAGAAGCCGTCGTGCTTGGCGATCGCCAGGCACGTCGTGCTGTCGAGGCCGCCGCTGGCGAGGATGATCGCGGGCTTGCTCATTTTTCCAGTTGTTCCCGAGCGAGCCTAGCGTTCGGCGCGTAGCCCTGACACAGGTTCTTCGAATCCGTCGGCGTGTATTGCGGATGTTGCCTCATGGCGCGGAGCAGTCGGTCGATTCCCATCATCGACCAACGATAGTGCCGCACCCCGTCGAGGTCGATCAGGATCGGTCGCGGCCCGTGCACCGGATCGTGGAAGACGACCCAGTTCGTGCTCTTGGCGTCGGCATGGGTGAAGCCGAGCTCTTCGATCTGTCGCAGCGATCGCCCGGCGCGACGAAACAGGTTTTCCCGCGCGGCGGAGTCCAATCGATCCAGATCGATCGTCGCCAGTGTTTCGCCAGGAATCTGTTGGAAGACAAGGATCGATTCAATCGCACCGCCGGATGCGCGGCGTTCCATGAACAGCATTGGCCATTCGGTGGGTACGCCGCGGACCAGGGATTTCCAGGTGCGAATCCAGGTGCGCCGCGCACGCGAGCCGCGAAAGAATTCGGCGATCGCCTGCCGCCAGAACTTTCTCTTCGGCGATTTGACGATCACGTTGCACATCGCGTCGCCCAGTCTGACTTGGGCTCGGGTGACCGTGCCGCTGGCGTCATTCTTGATCGTCGAAAGCTGACCTGATCGAACCTGCGCCAGCAGTTCAGGCCAGGCGGATTCCCAGTCGCTGCGCTGAATGACCCGTCGGCTGGCGGATGCCCAACGAAGCGGGTGCGACGTTCGGCGAGTGAAGACGCCGGTCCAACCGTCCGATTCCAGCGTTCCGAAGTCTTCATTGTCGGCAAAGATCCGGCCAAGCTCGCGACGCCATCGGCGCTGGTTGTCGGCACTGCGGTTGGATTTCGGCGCCGGCGCGCCCAGCGCCATCGCGGCGCGAACGTAGTCGCTGCGCGTCGCGAATCGAGATGCGCTGCTCGCCAGTCTCAGCAGTTGCTTCATGCGAAGCCCGCCACGACGAACGCCGCTTGCTTCGACGAGATAGAGGTTGTCAGCGTGCACCACGAAGTTCTCAATCTCAAGCCGATCGTGGCCCAATCCCGCCTTGGCCAGTTGTTGCGAGATCTCGATTAACTGATTCAGTAATCGCTTACGGTGCGGAATCGGCGACGCGTTTACCTCGGAGTCGATCAGCAATTGTTCCAAGCTGATCGACGGCTCGACTGATTCGAGCAGCAGCGCATCCCCACGCTCCTCGCCCAGGCGGAACCCAACCATCGCGCTGATCGCCCGCTGCGATCGCACACCGGCTTTTTGCAGTTGTTGAAATCGTTGAAGCTCACGCAAGGCGGGATTCGATCCAATCCGGCGCGGATAAAAGTGGAGTCGGAAGGGTTTCCCATCGTGCTCGAATCGCCAGATCTGCGGGCCGCGATCGTCGCGCTTGTCGAGGCGCGTTCCGACCTGGGGCAAGCTGCGAAGCGTATTTTCCAGGTCCGCGTGCGACACGGTTGGAACATTAGCGGCCTGCCAACTGTTTGTCTTGTCGCCTACTTCGGTTCGTTCTTTTTCAGGATCGCCATCGCGCGCCCGGCCAGTGGCACACGAACGAAGCATTGGCCCTTGCTGTTCTGTTCGATCGTATAGGTGTTTGACGGGTTGAGCAGATCGGTCATCGTCGCGCCCGGTTCGTTCAAGTTTCCGTCGACCATGACCCGATCGTCGCGCTCGAGCGCGGTCAGATTCATCGCGACGACGATCGACGTCGTGTCGAGTACGCGCGCGTACGCCATCGTGCAGTGGCTGTCGATCGGATGGCCGAAGTCTTCGCCGTTGCCGGAGATCTCGCGAAAATAGGTTCGGCCATATCGCAGCGCGGGCTCGACTTCGCGAACTCTGGCGATCTCTGCGATGCCTTGATAGATCGGATGCTTCGGATTGAAAAAGTGCATGCCGGTTGTATCGAACGCGCCCCATTTTCCGCCGAACATCGCTTCGCGCACGTAGGCGTCGGTGTTGCCACCTCCGTCGAAGCCTTGTTCCGTGCCGTAGTAAATGCACGGGATGCCCATGCTCGTCAGCAGATAACCGATCGCGAGAATCGCCTGCCGCGGATCGTCCACACCGTTGCCGAAGCGACGATACTGCCGCGTGATCTGGTCGTGATTGTCGACGAACGTCACGAAGTACTGCCCGGCCGCGCTGAAGTCGCGATAGAAGTTTCGGAATGCTTCGTATCGGTCTCGCAGCACGCTTGGCGCGGAGAA
>JACMJD010000701.1 GCA_014380825.1 Phycisphaerae bacterium
GACGACGCACAAAACCCTCCGCGGTCCGCGCGGCGGGTTGATCCTGACCAACGACGAAGAGCTGGCCAAGTCGATCAACCGATCGGTTTTCCCCGGCAGCCAGGGCGGGCCGCTGATGCACATCATCGCAGCCAAGGCGATCGCGTTTGGGGAAGATCTGAAGCCCGAGTTCAAGCAGTACGCGCAGCAGGTGGTGAAGAACGCGAAGGCGCTGGCGAGCTCGCTTCAGCGAGCGGGTTACCGTCTCCAATCCGGAGGAACCGACAATCATCTGATGCTCGTCGATCTTCGCGCTCGAAACGAAAACTTCACCGGCGCCGATGCGGAGAAAGCCCTCGAGGCGGCCGGCATCATCGCGAACAAGAACGCGATCTATAACGATCCGCGTCCGCCCAAGCTAACGAGCGGAATCCGCCTGGGCACGCCGGCGCTCACGACGCGCGGATTGAAAGAACGCGAAATGGATTCTGTGGCCGCGTTCATCGATCGGGCGGTCATGTCTAAGGAGGATGAAAGCGGGCTGAAGAAGATCCGCCAGGAAGTGGCGGATTTCGCCGCGAAGTTTCCGATGCCGCATTAACCGTGGCATGGGCGTCTCGCCCGTGCACCCGCCGCTCAAGCGGCATGCGCGCGGGCGGGACGCCCACGCCACGAAATCGGTGCTACGCTTAAGGCGTGCAGTCGTTCAGTCACTATCCCGCGATTCCGGAACCGGCATTCATTCGGCGTGCGCTGCGGGTTTTGCCGGACCATCCGTGCAGTTATTTTCCGGATCGCGTCGCGCGGAGTCGCGCATTTTATGCGGAGGAATTGTCGCCGCAGCAGTATCACGAACTGATGGACGCGGGCTTTCGCCGAAGCGGGCGGGTGGTGTATCAGCCGGTCTGCGGAGCGTGTCGCGATTGCGTGCCGCTTCGCGTGCCGGTCGAGACGTTCTCGCCGAGCAAGTCGCAGCGCCGGTGCTGGCGGCGGAATCAGGATCTCGTCGTCAGTGCGGACGAAGCAGTCGCCGATGTCGAGGCGTTCGATCTGTACACGAGATACTTGCGCGACTGGCACGGCACGGACAACGTCAACGGCGACGATCGCGAATCATTCGAAGCGTTTCTGTATGACTCGCCGGTTAAGACGATGCAGATGCGGTATCGCGACAACGCGGGCCGACTGCTGGCGGTGGGACTGTGCGATTGGTGCGACAAGCGATCGCTCAGCAGTGTCTACTTTTTTCATGATCCTGCCGAGAGTAAGCGCAGCCTGGGCACGTTTGGCGCGCTGATGGAAATCGAGCTGGCCAGGCGGATGGGCATCGCGCACTACTACCTGGGGTACTGGATCTCGAAGTGTTCGACGATGCAGTACAAGGCGTCGTTCCGTCCTTGCGAATTGCTGCACGGCGACGGCGTGTGGCGACGAATGGATCAGTCGCCGCCGCCCCGCGCGGGCGCAGACTCTGGCGGGGGCTTCTGATACACAATAAACTTCCGCGCGATTCGTGTTGGTCTTGTGTGCGTGCGCACCTGGCGGATTGCGAGCGCGCAAGTGTGTGAAATCCCTTACGCTTTGGCAAGGTCTTGAATGATGTCTTACGCAGTCACGCCAGAACCGCAGCCGGCGAAGCTAACGAAGAAGATCAGGATTCTGATCGTCGAGGATCACGCGCCCACGCGCATGGCGATTAGCCGACTGATGCGCCAGGCGGGCGCGGATGTCGTCACGGCGCGCGACGGCGAAGAAGCGCTGGGCTATC
>JACMJD010000702.1 GCA_014380825.1 Phycisphaerae bacterium
CATCGCCTCGGCGAAGCGGCGCGCCTCATCCTCAGCGGCTTCTAATTTGTCGATGACAGCGCCAACTTCGTTCCTGGAAATGGTCGGCGCGCTCGGCGAGATGTTCATCCCGATGCGCCAGTCGATCGCCTGCGTGGCGGCTAGCAGGTTGATCGCGAGCACCGCCTGGCAATTGCTCACCACCGTGCGCAGTTTTCGCGCCGCGATCGACGCCATTGCATTGTGATCTTCCGAATTCGCCGAAGTGGGGATCGAGTCAACCGACGCCGGGTGCGTGAGCACTTTGTTTTCCGACACCAAACCGGCCGCGCAGTATTGGCTGAGCATCAGGCCGCTGTTCACGCCGCGCTTGGCGATGAGGTTGGCGGGCAGATTTCGGTTGTGATTCTTATCCAGCAAAAGCTGCGTGCGACGCTCGGCGATGTTCGCCAGCTCCGCGACCGCGATCGCCAGGAAATCCGCCGCCAGTGCGATGGGCTGGCCGTGAAAATTGCCGGCGGAGAATGCGCGTTCATCGCCAAGCTCATTGGGATCATCGCCGCGATCCAACCGCGACTGCACATCGAACGGCCGACGGTTCAATTCCGGAAAAAACAGCGGATTATCCGTGGCGGCGTTGATCTCCGCCAGCACCACCATCTTCGCGTACGCGATGGTATCGCGACTCGCACCATGCACCTGCGGCGAGCAGCGAATCGAGTACGCATCCTGCAACGACTTCGCCCGGTCGCTCATCTGACTTCCGCTCAAGAGCGCGCGGATATTCGCCGCGCTGTCGCGCTGGCCGGCCATGTTGCGGGCGTCGTGGATCGCTTCATCGTACGCCCGGGTACGCCCGCAGATCGCTTCGATCGCCATCGCGGTTGCAACATCCGCAACACCCGCGAGCACTTCCGCATCATGCACCGCCAGCGCGAGCTGAGCGGCAGAGAACGTCGCGCCGTTCGTCAGCGCCAGTCCTTCTTTGTAACTCGGCGCGACTGGTGCGAGATTCAGAACCTTGGGCAACTCTTTCGCTTCCCGCAGATCGTTCCCAAGGCGAAATCTTCCCTCGCCAAGCATCACGACGAAGAGATGCGCGAGTGGACATAGATCGCCGCTCGATCCAACAGAGCCTCGCGTGGGCACCAGCGGCACGACACCTTTGTTGATCATCGCGGCGATGTAGTTCACAACTTCCACGCGCACGCCCGAGAATCCTTTGATCAGCGTGTTCAGTCGGATCACCAGCGCCGCGCGCACGACTTCGTTCGAGAAATAGTTGGCCGGATCGTTTTCGTCGACGCTGTCACCGGCACCACTCGAATGACTCAGCAGGATGTTCTGCTGCAATTCGACGAGCTGCTCGGGCGGCACCGGTTCGTCTTTGAACTCGCCAAACCCCGTTGTGACCCCATAAACGTGGGTGATTCGGCCGGATGGGTTGGCCAGCGAATCGTGATATTCCTTCACGATGCGCTCGATGTGTTCGCGGCATTTCCGGACGCGCGCAAGTGCTGCTTCGCTAATACTAACCGTGATCGCGGGGATGCGCGCGATGCGCGTCACCTGCTCGATTGTCAGCGATTCGCCCGTTAATTCGACTGAATTTGAATGCTCCGCCACGCCTTCATTGTCGGCTGCGGCGTGATAAGATTCCAGCGCGGAGAAGATCGCATGACGACAGCCATTAAGACCGAGCCGCACGCCCAAGTGGTTCGCGCCCCGCGCGGCACGAAGCTCACGTGCAAGAATTGGATCATCGAGGCCGCGTATCGAATGATCCAGAACAACCTCGACCCCGACGTGGCCGAGCGACCGGCGGACCTGGTCGTCTACGGCGGCATCGGCAAAGCCGCGCGGAACTGGCCGTGCTTTCACGCGATTCTCGACTGTCTGAAAAAGCTCCAGCCCGATGAAACGCTGCTCGTGCAGAGCGGCAAGCCGGTAGGCGTGATGCGATCGCACGAAGACGCGCCGCGCGTCCTCATCGCCAATAGCAATTTAGTGCCCAAATGGGCGACGTGGGAACACTTCCACGAGCTCGATCGCAAAGGCCTGATGATGTACGGCCAGATGACCGCGGGCTCCTGGATTTACATCGGCACGCAGGGAATCGTGCAGGGCACGTACGAAACGTTCGCCGCGTGCGGGCGGAAATATTTCAAAGACAGCGCACCGCTTCCGCTCAGCGGACGCACCGTCGTCACCGGCGGACTCGGTGGAATGGGCGGCGCCCAACCGCTGGCCGCGAAACTCGCGGGGGCGGCAATTCTGTGCGTCGAAGTCGACGAGACAAGATTACACCGACGGCTCGAAACGAAATATCTCGACGAGCAGGCGGATGATCTGGACGATGCGCTGGCCCGGCTCGACCGATACGCGAAATCGAAAACGTCGCGATCGATTGGCCTCGTCGCGAACATCGCCGATGTGATGCCGCAACTCGTCTCGCGCGGATTCATGCCGGATGTGATCACCGATCAAACCAGCGCGCACGATCCGCAAGTTGGCTACATCCCGCGCGGATTGTCGCTGGATGAAGCAGCGAAGCTGCGCCGCGACGATCCGCAGAAGTATCTGTCACGCGTGAAAGAGTCGGTCAACGCTCACGTTACCGCAATGCTCGAGCTGAAGCGGCGGGGCAGCGTCGTCTTCGATTACGGCAACAATCTTCGCGCACTGGCCGTCGAATCCGGCGTGAACAACGCCTACGACTACGCGGGCTTTGTCCCGGAATTTATCCGGCCGATGTTCTGCGAAGGCTCTGGCCCGTTCCGTTGGGTGGCCCTGAGCGGTGACCCGAACGACATCGCTATCACGGATCGGGCAATGCTGGATCTGTTTCCGCAGAATCAGACGGTACAAAACTGGCTGCGCAACGGTTCGCCGCAAATTGCGTTTCAGGGATTGCCATCTCGCATCTGCTGGCTGAAGTTCGGCGAGCGCGAGAAAGCCGGATTGTTGTTCAACGAACTCGTGAAGACGAAAAAGGTTTCCGCGCCGATCGTGATCGGTCGCGATCATCTGGATTGCGGATCGGTCGCGTCGCCTTATCGTGAAACCGAATCGATGATGGACGGCAGCGATGCGGTCAGCGATTGGCCGCTGCTGAACGCGATGATCAACACCGCCAACGGCGCGAGCTGGGTGAGTTTCCATCACGGCGGCGGTGTCGGGATGGGTTACAGTCAACACGCCGGCATGGTGATCGTCGCCGACGGCAGCGAAGCAGCCGCTCGTCGGCTCAGCCGTGTACTCACGAGCGATCCAATGATGGGAATTCTCCGTCACGTCGACGCGGGTTATCCCGAAGCGATCGCCGCGGCAGCGCGGAACGACATCAACGTGCCGATGCCACCGAAATGATCCTCAAGAATCTTCATGGCTTGTTTACCGGAGAAGGGTTCGCAAACCGCGACGGCCGTCGCGTGCGCACGGAAGATGCAGGCTTCCTTGCCGGTCCGACCGAAGTGTCGATCGACGACCGCACCGGTTTGATCACCGATTCTCCTTCCGGCGAGTCGTTCGACGCCACCGGCATGCTCGCGCTGCCGGGTTTCATCGATCCCCACACCCACGCGATCTTCGCCGGCGAACGCTCGCACGAATATTTCATGCGCTGG
>JACMJD010000703.1 GCA_014380825.1 Phycisphaerae bacterium
CGATGTGGCCGGTACACACATGGCTGCCCGATGCGCACGTCGAAGCACCGACAGGAGGATCGATCATCCTGGCGGCAATCATGTTGAAGCTCGGCGCGTATGGCTTCCTTCGCTTTTCGTTGCCGATAGCTCCCGATGCATCACACGAGCTCGCCTGCTACGTGATCGCGCTGTCGTTGATCGCCGTCGTTTACATCGGTCTGGTTGCACTGGTGCAGTCGGACATGAAAAAACTCGTGGCGTATTCGTCGATCGCACACATGGGCTTCGTGACGCTTGGCTTCTTTATCTTCAATCCGATGGGCATGACGGGCGGCATCGTGCAGATGATCTCGCACGGCTTTGTCTCCGGTGCGATGTTCTTCTGCATTGGCGTAATGTATGACCGCATGCATTCGCGCGACATCGCCGACTACGGTGGCGTCGTCAACACGATGCCGAAGTTCGCATCTTTCTTCATGTTGTTCGTGATGGCGAACGCGGGATTGCCTGCCACCAGCGGCTTCGTCGGCGAGTTCATGGTGATCCTCGGCGCGGTGCAGTTTAACTTCTGGATCGCGTTGATCGCGGGAACGACCCTGGTGCTCGGGGCCGCGTACTCGCTGTGGATGTACAAGCGCGTCATCTTCGGCGCCGTAGCGAACAAACGTGTCGCGGAGCTGGCCGACGTCAATGGCCGCGAGTTCGCGATCCTGACGTTGCTCGCTGCTGCGGTGTTGTGGATGGGCCTGTATCCGAAGCCGGTCACGGACCTGATGGACGCGTCGGTGACGCAGCTGCTGAAGCACGTCGCAGTATCGAAGCTGCCGCTTGCGACGGGGGCGGTTCAGTAGATGGATGCTCTTAACGTCGTCGTCGCGCTTCCCGAGATCGTGCTGCTCGCTGCGGCCAGCGCCGTGCTGGTGATCGATCTCTTCCTCTCGGACGAGCGGCGCAACGTCACTTACGGCCTGACGTTGCTGGCGTTGTTGGCGGTCGGTGTCTCCGTTTGCTTCTCGCTTGCGCGCAATGACGTCGTCTTCGGCTTCGGCGGGATGTACATCGCCGATCCGATGGGTCATGTGCTGAAGCTGTTCGCGATCTTCTGCTGCGGCTTCATGCTGATCTGCGCCCAGTCGTACGCGCGCGCGCGTGGCATCTGGAAGGGTGAGTTGTTCAGCCTGACCCTGTTCACGCTGCTCGGGATCATGTTGATGATCTCCGCGAACAACCTGCTGGTGATCTATCTCGGACTCGAGCTGCAGTCGCTTTCGATGTACGCGCTGGTCGCTTTACGACGTGACGATCCGCGCGCGAGCGAGGCGGCGATGAAGTACTTCGTTCTCGGTTCGCTCGCGTCCGGGTTCCTGCTGTACGGAATGTCGATGCTGTACGGGGCCACTGGCACTCTGGAGATCGACGAGCTGGCGCGTCGCGTAGCCGGCGGGCAGATCGTCAGTCGCGCATCGCTCTTGCTCGGGATCGTCTTCGTGATCGCGGGATTGGCGTTCAAGTTCGGCGTCGTTCCGTTTCATATGTGGGCGCCCGATGTGTATCAGGGCGCGCCGACGCCGATTACGCTGCTGATCAGCTCGGCACCCGAGCTCGCGATCTTTGCGATTGCTTTCCGCATCTTGGTCGAAGGCTTGCTA
>JACMJD010000704.1 GCA_014380825.1 Phycisphaerae bacterium
CGTTCCCGGAGGCGGAGCTTCGTTCTTCGGGAAAGCGGGAATCCGCGGCGAAGGCAGGTGCCGTGTTGGGTCGACTTTGCCCTTCACGTCTGGCCGGCTGTTGATGATCACGTCGCCCAGATACTTTAGTATCTTCGTCGCGCGATCGCGCCGGGCCGTGAATTCGAACAGCTCAGGCGTGCTGTCGATAAAGGTTGTCGTCGCGCCGCCGGACAGAAACGTCGGATGCAGGATGACGTTTTCCAGAAACTGGATGTTCGTCTTCACGCCGCGCACGCGGAATTCGCGAAGCGCGCGATTCATTCGCTTGGCAGCCTCGGATAAATCCGTGCCAAGCGACGTGACTTTGACCAGCAACGAATCAAAGAACGGCGTGATCACCGCGCCGCCGTACGCGCTTCCCGCGTCAAGGCGAATCCCAAACCCCGCCGCCGATCGATACGTCGCGAGCCGGCCATAGTCGGGGATGAAATTGTTCTCCGGATCTTCGGTGGTGATACGGCATTGAATCGCCACGCCGCGCGTCTCGATCTTGTCCTGCTCTGGAATGCTTAGCGGCGACTCGTGCAGTTTAAAGCCTTGTGCGACGAGCAACTGGCTCCGCACCAGATCGATGCCAGTGATCTGCTCGGTCACCGTGTGCTCAACCTGAATCCGCGGGTTCACTTCAATGAAATAGAACTCTTTGCGGTCCAGATCGAACAGGAACTCAACGGTGCCCGCGTTGCGATAGTTCGCGGTCGCGCACAATCGCTTCGCGGCGTCGCAAATCTGATTGCGCAGCTTCTGCGGAAGCTCGATGCCCGGCGCGACTTCGACGACTTTCTGATGCCGTCGCTGCACCGAGCAATCGCGTTCCCACAGGTGTACGAGATTTCCGTGCGCATCGCCCAGGATCTGCACTTCGATGTGCTTGGCGCGGGCGACGTATCGCTCGAGAAATACCTCCGCGCGACCGAAGGCCGCGCCCGCTTCGCGCTGTGCTTCTTCGAGCTTGCCGGCCAGCTCGTCCGGCTTTTTCACGACGCGCATTCCGCGACCGCCGCCGCCGAAGCTGGCTTTGATGATCAGCGGGAAGCCTATTTTTTTTGCCGCCGCCTTAATCTCGCTCGGCTTGCTGAGCGCGCCCTCGCTGCCGGGAAGCGTCGGCACGTCGGCTTTCTTCGCGAGCTTCTTCGCGGTCGTCTTGTCGCCGAACATCTCCAGCAGCTTGGCGGTCGGTCCGACGAACGTGACGCCGTTCTTCTCGCACGCGCGGGCGAGCTCGGGATTCTCTGAGAGAAACCCGTACCCCGGATGAATCGCATCACACTCCTCGTTGATCGCGATCGCGAGGAGGTTCTCGATATTCAGATAGCCCTTGACCGGCTCGCCGCCGTTCTCGGGTCCGAGCAGGTACGCCTCGTCCGCCTTGAACCGGTGCAGCGCGAAGCGATCTTCCCACGTGTAGACCGCCACGGTGCGCAGGCCAAGCTCGGTGGCCGCGCGCATGACGCGAATTGCGATCTCGCCTCGATTTGCAACGAGTAACTTTTTCATCGGCGACTTCTTCATCGATCGGCATTGTGTGAGCGTGGCACCGTTTTGCAAGGCAGCTATGATGGCGAGCGTGTTGACGCTGGACGAAACATCCGCCGCGAAGCTGCGCGAGGCCGTTGCGCGCGCGTCGGATCGGGCCGACGTGCGCAATGCCATCGATGCTCTCTACGTGCATATCCAGGATGTGATCGATCTCCGCCAGCCGGTCTGCAACGCGTCGGGGCGGTGCTGCCGGTTCGAGGAGTTTGGGCATCGGCTGTTCGTGACGACGATGGAGCTGGCGGTGTTCGCGAGCAAGGTTGAGTCGATTCAGCTCGCGACGAGCGGGTGCGCATACCAGGTCGGTGGATTGTGCTCGGTTCACACGATCCGCCCGTTCGGGTGCCGAATGTTCTACTGCGACCCTACAGCGGCGCAGTGGCAGCAGGATCAGTACGAATATTTTCATGCGAAGCTGCGGAAGCTGCACGAAGAGCTGAAGGTTCCGTACTCTTACGTTGAGTGGCGCGAGGGGTTGAGAGCGGTGCGCGGGATGCCGCCCGGCGGGGGATGCCGCCCGGCGCGGCGTACCGCTCTGGGCGGCCGTGACTGACTTCTGAGCTCTGAACTCTGACCTCTGAACTCTCACTGAATGCTCTTCAACAGTTACGAGTTCCTCTTCGCGTTTCTGCCGCTGACGTTCATCCTCTATTGGTTCTGCGGTCGAGGGGTTCACTGGCGCATGACTGTTCTGGCGCTGGCGAGCTACGCGTTTTACGCGTGGTGGGATTGGCGATTCATGTTCCTCATGATCGCCGGCACCAGCGTGAACTATTTGGCCGCGAAACGAATGGTGAAGCTGGAATCGAGCGACGGCGCGCGAGGCAAGCGAGCGTTGCTGATCGCACCGATCGTCGTGAATCTGTCGCTGCTCGCTGTCTTCAAGTACTTCGGGTTCTTCTCGCGCATCGCATCGGAACTGTCTCAATTTCTGCACGGCGGCCCGTTGCCGGTCGTCGCGCTCATCTTGCCGATCGGCATCAGCTTCTATACGTTCGAGGCGATCAGCTACATCATCGACGTCTATCGCGGCGTGACGAAACCGGCGCGGAGCTTTCTCGAATACACCTGCTTCATCTCGATGTTCCCGCGCCTGATCGCCGGGCCCATCGTGCGGTATGCGGATCTGGAGGCGCAGTTCGCGGCCCATCGCGCGGGCGAGTTCGATCAGCAATTCGGTCCGCCGGCCGATCATCTGCGCGTCGGGCTGTTGCTGCTGACGATGGGGATGGTGAAGAAAGTCCTGATCGCCGATCGACTGGCGCTTGCGATCGGCCCGTGGTGGAGCGCAAGTTCGCTTGGATTGGCCGATAGCTGGGCGGCGGTGCTCGGCTATGCGTTTCAGATCTACTTCGACTTCTCCGGCTATTCCGACATCGCCGTTGGACTGGCGCACCTGTTCGGATTCCGTCTCCCGCAAAACTTCAACAGCCCGTACCAGGCGACCGATCCGATCGATTTCTGGCGGCGCTGGCACATGACACTCTCGAGCTGGCTGCGCGATTATCTGTACATCCCGCTGGGAGGAAATCGCAGAGGCCGTCGCACGCGGAACCTGATGCTCACGATGCTTCTTGGCGGCCTGTGGCACGGGGCGGCGTGGCAATTTATCGCGTGGGGCGGCTGGCATGGGCTGCTCCTGGTGGGCACACATTGGCTGACTCGCGGCGCGGATCCGGATCGGCCTCGTCATGTCGCCAGACTCTGGATTTCCCGGCAGATCACGTTCGCGCTGGTGGTGGCCGGCTGGGTGCTGTTCCGTGCGGACGGGCTCGACTCGGCCGGCCGCATGTTCGGGGCGCTGTTCGGCGCGGGAGGGGCGGCCACCACGTCTGCATCGTCCGTGCTGATCGTTTGCGCCTTTCTCTGGGTCTGGGTGAACTTCGTGCCCAACAGCTTTCAGATCGCATACCGCACGCCGCCACGTCTGCGATACGCGGTGATCGCCGGCTCGGCGCTGGCGTGTTGCGCGGTCTTTTTCGGAACCAAAACCGACTTCCTCTACTTCCAGTTCTGAATCGCATGGCCAGCAAGACGACCATCACCGCCGATACATTGCACGCGACGATTCGCGCTCGCCAAGCCGTGTCCGCCATGCGCACTGGGCTGCGCTTTGGCGCGGTGTTCCTGCTGTCGTTCGCGGTCGTCTGGGTCGGCGTCATGGTTGTTCACTTCCTCGGAAACCCGGACGGCATGTTTCCGTCGACGCGAAATCCGAGCCGGCGCGAGCTCGCCTGGAAGACCCGCCAGTTGGATCGTCTCGTCCGCGAAGGCAACGCGCCGAGCGTGCTGATCCTGGGCAGCTCGCGGATCATGCAGGTGTTCCCCGCCCAGGTCGAGCAACTCACGGGCGGCAAGGCGTTCAACTTCGGGGCGCCGGGATCGTCCCCGATGGACATGCTCGCGCATCTCCGTTTCGCCCTGGCGCGCGGCGCGCCGATCAAGAGCGTGTTCATCGGCATCGACGATCAGGCGATGTTCGGCAACTACGAGAATTCGCACGGCACGCGCATCGCCATGGTGCGCGAGCTGTTCACTCAACTGCCGGTCAGGGAGCAGATTCGGATCGTGCTGCGCATGCCCGCGCAGGTGAAGCCGGAGCTCACGTGGCAGGCACTTCGACAGGCAATCGATCCGCCTCAGCTTGCATCCGTCCCGCCGGGATCGATCGGAATCATGCTCCGCGACGACGGCTACCTGATTCCCGCTCGTCAACTGAACGCGCGGCGTCGCAGAAGGTGGGACCCGCGAGAAGACCTGCTCCGACAGATCGAGATTCTCCGAAACGCCGGCGATGCCGCGCTGCTCTACCCGGCCGGGGCGAAGCTCAGCGATCGGCAGGTCGAGTACCTCCGCCAGTTGCTCAAGCTTTGCCGCAAGCACAAGATTCGCGCGATGGTCGTCCTCACGCCCGTCCAACCAGACTACGCCGAGCTATCGCTCTCGCCGGCCGACAAGCTGAAGGTGCGCGAGCTATCGGTCCTGATCGAACGGCTCTGTCAGAAGCGGCGAGCGACATACCGCGACCTGAGCTCGGCCCAGTCCTTCGCTGCTATGCCGTGGGAATGGCGCAATCTCACCCATATGCTGGCCGAGAACTCCAGGCGAATGGTGAACGTCGCGTACGGCAAACCCCCGGAATATCGGCTGGATCAGCTACCCGACGACTTCACCCTGTTGCGGGAACCCACGCCGGTGAACTCGGTGAATACGCCCTGATCGATCGAGCAGCCTGCTGCGGTGGGGCGGAACTTGGGGAGCTTCAGTCGCGGCAAACCCCTGTCGTGGCGGCCAGTTCTGCTTTGACACAAGAGGCCGATAGCTGATACATTTATGGCGTTCTACAGCACGGATTTGCACCACAGAGGTTTGTTCAACCCGGTTTTACAACCATGGTTTGTTACGAGGGCGCCGTTATGAAGAAATTTGCCGCCTCCATCGTTCTGTTGTTCGCCGCTGTTTTGAGCACCGGCTGCGCGCGGCCGTTTGAGTGGGGCTGGTCGCCCGCGTATTCATCCGAAGAGCGCGGCAAGATGATCGCCCGCAACTGGGACTACGAAGGCAAACAGATGTTCGACGACATCGACCACGCCTTGTTGCTGCGTCCGATGAGTCACCTGACGCTGTGGAATCTGCGATAAGCCCGGGGTACCGGAAGCTCCAAAAGACAAATCACAAAAGACAAAGAAGCTTCAAGCTCCAAGGACTCAAATTTTGGAGCTTGAGGCTTTTTCCATTTGCTGGAGCTTCTTTGGGATTTGTCTTTTGTCATTTGGAGCTTCTGGTCAACTCACCAGCCTCAGCTTCGCCTGCGGCTTCTTCACCCACCCCGCGATCCGCACGTGCTTGCGAGCGGCCGACTGCAGGTGTTCTAAATATTGCCGCAGCGCGTCGTCATCAAACTGCGCCAGGAAGTGCGGCTGGACCGACAGGTTGTATTGCCGGATATCATCGATCAGTTGACGTTTGGTCATGGCGGATTTACTTTCGCAGTGATCGGTGGAATTTCGGTTGATCGAACGACGCGTGCTTTGCGCGCTTCGCGCAAATGTTGCGGCGCGCCGGCAGATATGAATCGGGTACGCCGCGATCGAAACTTGAAGTTGATCTGGCCCCAGTGAACTCGATGAGTGACCTCCAGACCCAGCCCCCGCTTTCCCCCGCCGAGCGACCGTCCGAGAACTCGCCAGCGAGCTCGGCCGCAACCTCGAGCGATTCGCTGCAAAAGCTGCACAAGATGTCCCGCACCGCCGGCCTCGGCAGCGGCGATTATGCCGCCGTCAACGGGCTGGC
>JACMJD010000064.1 GCA_014380825.1 Phycisphaerae bacterium
AATGCGCGAGCGCGAGGAACAAAGCCTCTTCGACCGCGAGTTGTTCTATGCGATGCAGCCACGCGAACGACTTTTGCAAATGATCGCGCGGTATGACGAAGCATTTGCCCCCTCTCCCTCCGGGAGAGGGCCGGGGTGAGGGGGCGTAGGTCTTCGAATCGTTTATGAAATGCTGAGCCCCTCACCCTATCCCTCTCCCGGAGGGAGAGGGGACCAGATTTGCGAGTCGCTTACGTCACACCGGCAACACCAATCGCAATCGTGAGATCACTCCCGGCAGAAATTCCTTTTCCGCGTCGAAGATCTCCAGCGTCATCTGCTTGATCTGCCTTGGCGACAACACCGCCGCACAGAGCGGATCGAGCATCAATGCGTGGATCGCCGCCTCTTTGCTCTTTTCGATGCACGCCTTCGCGGCAAGATCGAAATACGCCATGTTGCTGGCGCAGATGTGCGACATCTGAGGCGGAAGTGCGCCGTAACGCGTGGGGCTCACGCCATTGCGATCGACCAGGCATGCGACCTCGACCGCGCCGTCGTCGGGCAGATTGGTGATCAATCGTCCCCGGCCTTCGAGGTTGTTCATCACATTGCCGTGGATGCGGAACGCGGCGTCCTTTTCGCGGGCTTCGATGATCCAACTGGCGTATTCCCACGATCGATCCCAGCCAACTTCCTTTTCGCCGCGGCACATCGCGTTGCGATCTGCGTCGGCGTTCTTGCGCCACGTCGGCCAGTTGCTCGCGTAGAAGCGTGAGCCGCCGCGGTAACCGTCGCGGCAGAACTGCTTCACCGTGTCGGCGCACTTGCGATAGTAGGGGAGATATTCGCTCAGATGGCCGCTGCTCTCGGTGATGAACGCGCCGAAGTGCAGCATCATGTCATAACGAACCGGGTCGCCTTCGAAGATCTCGCCGGCGTGGTCTTTCACCTTGTCGAACAGAATCGGGTAAATCGATTTGCCCGCATGCTCGAGTTTCGTGAACCACGCGAGGTGATTGATGCCCGCGCATTCCCAATTCATCTCATCGTAGGGCACGCCCGCATCGCGCGCGAGCTTCTGACTCGTGCCCTGAACGCTGTGACACAGACCAACAACCGGCATCGCGCTCGTGCGCCCCGCAGCCAGGCACATCATGTTCATCGGGTTGGTGTAATTCAGCACCAGCGCGCGCGGACAGAGTCGCTCGGCGTCCTTGAGGATCTGTAGAAACACCGGGACGGTGCGCAGCGCTTTGAACAACCCACCCGGCCCGATCGTGTCGCCGATGCACTGGTCGATTCCGTATTTCAGCGGGATATCGTTGTCCCACTTCACGCAATCGACGCCGGATACCTCGATGCAGTTGACGATGTAATCGCTGCCCGGCAATACCTCCGCGCGATCCTTCGACGCCTTCACGGTCCAACCGGTCTTGCCCATCTTGTCGATCAGCTTGCCGATCAGCTGATGCATCGTGCGCAGGCGGTCCTCGTCGATATCGACCAGCGCGATTTCGCCGCGATCGGCGCCTTGGATGTGAAACACATCATTCAGCAGCCGGGGCGTAAAGCCCGAGCCGGCGCCAAGCATCGTGATCTTGATAGGACGGTGAAATTTCCCGCGCAGTCCGATCGATTCCCTCGCGGCCTGCGTGTGATCTGTATGACCTTGCTTCTGTTCGGTTGTCGAAACTGCCATAGCCGTGAAACCTCCGTGGATGCGAATCGTTTAACGAGTATGAGACTTGTCGCCCGCCATGACAAGCCGTGAGCGATTCTGTGGGCGATTGTGCCCTCGTTCGGAAACCGCCGGCGCTTTATAATGATTTGATCGCTTGCGGCCGGATTGTCCTCAGGGAAGATTTGGGTTCACGTGCCGACCACGCAGTTAGACATCCTCGCGCTGGAACCGTTCTACGGCGGGGCGCGGCGCGTCATGCTCGAGTCGATCATCAAGTGTTCGCGCCACCGTTGGACATTGCTGAAGCTCCCGCCACGCCGAATCGAGCGCCGATTGATCGCCGCGGCGCATTGGTTTGCTGAACAATTGTCTCGTCACTGGGCGGGGCGGTGCGATCTGTTGTTCACCAGCGAGGCGATGAACCTCGCGGACCTGCATCGTCTGGTCCCCGCGCTCACGAAGCAGCCGGCGATCGTTTACTTCCACGGCAATCAACTGCCCGATCCGAATTCGAATAGTCAATCCGGGCTGGATCTGGTGAACCTGAATACGGCCGTCGCCGCGACGGAGATCTGGTTCAACTCGATGTTCCACCTGCGGAGCTTCCTCGCCAAGGCGACGGCGCTGGTGAAACGACACCCCGAGTTATCGGCACAGAACCCGATGCCCGAGATCGCCGGCAAAGCGCAGTTGATGAGCCCGCCCGTCGATCTGCGGCATCTGCACGAGATCATGCAAACGTCGCAGGCGAAGCGCGAAAAGCGAACGGTCTTCGTCGAAACGCGCGACGCCGATCGCGATTTACTTAACAGGGCCCTTTCGACGCTCATGCGTCGCGGCGAGCACTTCAAACTGATCACGATCGGCAACCTCGACGGCATCAACGACGAGCTGCCGCGCGAGACATTGTCCGAGAATGACGACACTGCCCAGCTTCACGCGATGTTGCGCTGCGGCGTGTTTATGAGCACCAAGGTCGCCGCGCCGAACGATCACCATGCCGTGCGCGCCCTGGCCGCGGGATGTTTTCCGATGATGCCCAACACGGGCGTCTATCGCGAGCTGCTGCCCGAGATGCTTCACCCGGCGTGCCTGTACAACGGCGAGCCGGACCAGCTCGCCGGTCGTATGCAGGATGTGTGGCACCTGGAGCGTCCGCAGGGTTATGGCGAACAGCTCAGCGTGATCCTGCGCAAGTTCGATCCGGTCGTCGCCTGCGCCGCCATCGATCAGCGACTCGAAGACATCGTCACGTCGCGATTGATGCAAGCCGAGCTCAGCACGCTCAGCGGCAACGCGGCCGCGGCGAGCAGTGCGAATCAGAAATCCCATCGCGGCTGAAATCGCCCAGATTTACCGGGTGATTTCGTACACGTTGCGCCCCCACGTCCGATAATCAGTGTTATGTTAAGTTCGATGGTAGTGGTAAAGTTTGATGCTATCGGAATCGGGTTATTTCTTCGTGCGTTGTTCGATCTGTTCAACAGCAGCCATCAAAGCGGTTACGGCATTCGCAAGGCTCTGAAGCGCCTGCTTCACTTGCTGTGGGTCCAGTCTTCCCCCAACGCCGATCGCGTTGATTTGATAGCCAATGTTTGAAAGTGCCTGCCGCGCTTGCGTGATCTGATCCATCT
>JACMJD010000705.1 GCA_014380825.1 Phycisphaerae bacterium
CGTTGCCGAGCACGGGGCAATACACCTCGATGCCGTTGTTGATGCCGGTGTGATAGTCATCCTCGCCATGGCCCGGCGCGGTGTGAACGAGACCGGTGCCGTCGGTCGTCGTCACGTATTCCGCGTGCACGACTTTGCCGGTTCGATCGATGAACGGATGGCGATACTCCTCGCCGACGAGCTGATTGCCGACGACGGTCTTCAGCATCGTGTGCGCACCGCGATTGGAGAACAGTCGCTCGACCAAATCCTTCGCGACCACAGAAACGTGCGCATCGCCGTTGCGCTCGTATTTCACGAGCGCGTATTCGACATCCGGATGCACCGCGATCGCCATGTTCGCAGGCAGCGTCCAAGGCGTGGTCGTCCAGATCAGGAAGTTCACGGGCGCGTTTTCGCGAACATCAAACTTGCTCTTGAAAGCGCCCGGATTGGCCGACGTGAATTCGACGAACACGCTGTTGTCGGTGACGTCGCGATATTCCAACTCCGCATCGGCCAGCGCGGTCCGATTTTCGATTGACCAGTGAACCGGCTTGAGCTGTTTATAGACGAGCCCCGCTTCAACGTAGCGCGCGAACACTTGGAGGATCTCGGCCTCGTATTCGGGCTTCATCGTCAGGTACGGATTGTTCCACTCGCCAAGGATTCCCAAACGTTGGAATTGTTCCGATTGGATTTGCACGTAGTTGTGCGCGTAGTCGTAGCACTGCTTGCGGATTTCGACGACCGACATCTCGCGCGCCTTGCTGCCCAGCTTCTCCATGATCTTGTGTTCGATCGGCAGGCCATGACAGTCCCATCCCGGCACGTACGGCGTCTGGAAGCCGGCCATTGTCTTGAAGCGCATGAAGATGTCCTTCAGCACTTTGTTGAGCAGATGCCCAGCATGGATATCGCCGTTCGCGAACGGCGGGCCGTCGTGAAGGATCCACTTCGGTGCGTCCGCGCGCGATGTCAGGATCTTTTCGTACAGCCGCTCGCCCTGCCATTGTTTCAGGCGCGCCGGCTCGTTCGCGACAAGCTTGGCCTCCATCGGAAACGCGGTCTGCGGGAGGTTGAGCGTGTCCTTGTAGTTCTTCTTCGTCGGTGTCGATTCAGTTGTCATGATTCAGACTCATAGCCAAAAGAGCTTGGTGCCGAATTAATGCGCGACAGGTACGAGCGCGGCGTCTGTCAATCTATTCGATTCATCAGGCGCCTTCGAGTGCTCGAGGTGAATCGTCCGCCATTTACCGCGTTGGAATCTCACGAGCATCCAGATGCCCAGGATCACGCCATACACGAACGCGGCCGCCCATGGGCCGGCGACGGAAAACTGCTTGAAGTATCTCGCGGAAATATATCCGCCGCCCACCATCAAGCCCCAGCACAGGACTGCCGTGATGATCGCGGGCACGAATGTATCGCCGGCGCCGCGGAGAGCGCCGTAGTAGACGATATACATCGCGTCGAACAGTTGATAGAACGCTGCGATCACCATCAGCTGCATACCCATGCGCAGCACTTCCGGATCGCGGGCGAAGATCTCCATTGCTTCGCGTTTGAAGATGAAGAACCCAACGCCGCAGATCGCGACATAAATAAGCGTCACAAGAAATCCCAAGTGCGCGCGGCGCAGCGCGATGTCCGGTCGGCCCATGCCGATGTATCGTCCCACCAGCGCGGTGACGGCCGAGCTGATGCCTAGCGCCGGCAGGAAGCTGACGATCAGATATCGCAGCATGAACGCCATCGCTGACATTTCTTTCGTGCCTAGCTCGCCCATCACCAGATTCATGAACAGCGACCACGCGAGCACCTCGGCGATTAGTTGGATTCCCGATCCCACGCCGACTTTCGCCAGTGTGCGGAATTCGTTCCAGCGCAACTTCCAATCACCCGTGTTGTACTTCGCGCGCTCGGCGCGCCGA
>JACMJD010000706.1 GCA_014380825.1 Phycisphaerae bacterium
CCCAATATTCATATAGATAAGTTTTACAACTTTAGACCTGGACACGATGCTGGGTGGCAAGAACTTGAAGAGCTCTGGAAGTTGCGAGCCAATGCAAACTTGAATGATCCAATATCCTTCGATATGACTTTCCCGTTCCCGCCTGCTGATAAGTCGCTTCAACATCGATCCATTCCGTGTAGCTTCATCGATGTGACGCAACAAGGTGAGTTTCGACGTGATAGGGAATTTAAAGGTGAAAGCTTACTTGGAGCGGTGAAAGATTCCCAGTCCCAAATCTGGCGGGCCACGGATCGGGCGCGAATGGGATGAATAAGACTGCGATGGCCACGATCGCGAGTATCGGCCGGGCCGATTCCCACAGGCTCCATGGCAGGATCAGCGCGGCGGCGACGTGAATGAACAGCATGCTGACCAGCAGCGGCATGAGCGCGCCGATCTGTACGTGCTGCGCACCGGCTCGATGCAGGATCTCCTCACGCGCATCCGACACGACCTTCGTGGCGGGGATCTGCATCACTACCGCGACAACGACCAGCGCGCTGGTCCGCCGGATCAGCGTTTGCAGCGACATGCCGTAGCGCCGACGACGCAACTTGAACGTCGCCGCGCACATCAGCGCGATGCCCCCCGCCGCTGGCGCTAAGGCGATGAGGCGGGTCGCGTTTCTCGCAGCATGAACGACGAGTTGCGCGATCAGCGACATCGCGATCAACACAACGCCCAGCGTGTACGCGAACCACATCACCCGCCGGCGAATCAACTCCAGCCGAGCACCGTCAAAATCAGCTTGGTCCGCAATTGAGGTGGACAATCGACCGTCAGGTTAGATCGAAATCGCGGCGGGTACAAATGATCTGATGGTGGACGATCGATGACTCATGATTCCAACGCCTGTTATTGGTTCTTGGTTATTGGTTACTGGTGCGCGCGTGTCTGATGGCGCGTCGCAGGCTCATGCGCGCACCAACAACGAATAACAAAGAACCAGACAACACGAATCACTTCTTCAGCGGGGTCGAGAACGACCAACTGTGGCCGAAGGGATCGGTCACCTGGCCGTAGCGATCGCCCCAGAACATGTCGGCGGCGGGCATCGTCACCTTCGCGCCGGCGTCGGCGCAGCGCTTCATCGCGGCGTCGCAGTCACGAACGGTCTGATGAATCGTCACCGGCGTGCCGCCAAGTGACTGGGGCGTGCGCGACTTGCCGCCGCAGTATTCCGGGAAGTCGTCGCACAGATACAGCGTCGATTCGCCGATCTGAACCTGTGCGTGCATCAGTTTCTTCCCGTCTTCGGACGGCATGCGCATGATCTCTTCCGCGCCGAACGCGCGTTTGTAGAAATCGATCGCCGCCGCGCCATCGCTCACGACCAGATGTGGCACCAAGCTTTGAGGTTCTGCTGCCATGATCAAATCTCCTTCTGCTCCGCATGGTTGTTCTGTACCGGACTGTCACCGCTGCGATTGTGTTCTCTGCGATCGTTATCTCGGCCCGTGAACCGTTGCCTGCCCGCTTTACCCGAACGCAACGGTTCACGGGCCGAGATAACAAATCCGCCTGAAAACAGCCACAAAATCCAACGTCCGCGCCACGGTCGTTACCGGCGATTACTCGATCGGCTTCATCCCTTGGAGCGCTCGCACATACATCGCCTGCCCGACGTGGTACGCATCGTGTGGGATGACGTACTTGAACTTCTCATACGTCAGCGCGCCGCTTTCGATCACGTCGCGGATGAGTCGCTGCGATCGCGTCAATCGCTCGCGCGATTGTCGCCAGGCCGATTCGGTGGGCTCCGTCGGCTCCTCCCAGTTCATGCGCGCGATTTCCTCTTCCGCTGGCTGTTGCTTCGTCACCGATCGCTTCGCGACCACCTCCCGCCAATAGCAGATGTGATTGAGGACCTGCCAGATCGAATGCCGCGCGCCTTTAGCGCCCGCGCCACCCGCGTCCGGTTTCCACGCCGCCTGCTGCGGCGTGAGCCCGTCGAACGCGTTCTGAATCCCGGCGAACCACGTGTTCGTCTTGTTGAACTCATCCCACGATTCAAGCATCGCCTGCTTGTCCATCGGTGCCTCCTTCAGTCCACGCGATCTCGTTTTCAGCGACGGAAATACAATAACAGATTCCTGGCGATGCTTCTTCGTCCGCCGCGCGCGTGGTGCCTCGCGGTCCGCGCGGCCGACACGCGCATCAACCCGTTTACCGCGTGCATCGCCCCGGAAGATGCCGCCTACCCGCGCTCGCACCTCACCGGCGACGCGCTTCGCGACCATCGATGCGCGCGACACGAGGTCACCCTCGACACGACGCTGCTGAAAAAACTTTGCGAACCAGTGGCGATCGACCCGCCCGGCGAGCCGCACGATGTCGTCGCGCAGAAACTCGGCGTGCATCCGACAGCGCTCATCACCGCGCGCATCAACGGCGTGCTGCGTGCACACCACGTTCGTAATCTTGGCGGTCGTCGTGGTCGGATTCCAATCCTCTACACCGATCAGCCGCTCGACCCCTGCTCGCGTACGTTCGCGCCGCCCGATCCGCTGTGGGGCTGGACGGCGCATCACCTGGCGTACGGATTGCCGAGCGATTTCGAGCAGACGCTCGAGCGCGTCCCCGCGTATCGGCCGCTCATGTCCGATCGCGCCTATCACGATCACCCCGAGGCGGCCGAGCCTCCGGACGCGCCGAAATACGATCGCCGCCTCCCACGGCCGCCGCCGGATTATGTCTGGTACAAGTGGAAGAACGGCGTGTACGTCGGCACGGAGTGGGATCGAAAAGCCGAGGCGCGGCGAGAGAAATACCGCGAACGAAAAGCGAAGGGTGAAATCAAATCGCGCGCGGGCAACGCGAAAGGCTCGCTCAAGTTCGACGGCTGGCATTGGATCTGTCCATCGTGCAAGCGCGAATCGCACACGTTGTATTGCCCGCTCCCGCCGATCAATCTCGAACTCGCGAACCACCGCGACGTCGGCGGGCTCAGCGAAGTCGATCAGCTCCAGCCCGCCAACCAGTGCTTCGCGTGCTGGCGATGCCATCGCGTGCGAGCCATCAGCTTCACCGAACGCAGCGGTTGGAACGCGTTCATCACCTACCTCAGCGGCGGCCTGCTCTTCGGCGGCGAGGTGCCCAAACTCGCGGCGCTGATCGACGCCCAACGCGCCGGCACGCTTCGTAAACGCGCTTACGTGCCACAATCAAATCGCAAAGCGCCACGCCGGCAGCAGGTATTGAATCGATTGATGAACGGCTGGTCGATCCGCCGTATCGCGCGGGATATGTCGATCAGCATCTGCGCCGTGCTCAATCACGTGCACGCTTTGTGCGTGCAGTACGAAGTCCCCGATCGACATACCCTGGCGAAGCAATTCGGCTCGAAGCACGCCCAGCCGCTGACGCAGGACGAGCGTGCCGAAGCCCGCTACGCCGAAGTCGAGCGCCTGCTGCTCCTCGGCCGCACGTATCGGCAGATCATGAAGGACCTGCAAACCGACTGGTCCAGCGTGAACCACGACGCGTGCTTAATCTACAAACGCCACGGCGTATCCGGACGAAGAGCGCTCGCGAAAAAAATCGGCGTGATCACGCCGATCGAAGAACTGCGAGCGAAAATCCGCGAACGCTTAGCGCGCGGTGAAGGTTATCCGCAGATCATGCGCGAGCTGGGCGTGAGCCGGAATCAGGTGCATCATCATGCGAAGGTGATTTATCGGAGGGAGAAGGTGAATCGAAGGGAAGGGTTGATGCGATTGAAATCAGACCATGGCGCGCTTGGAGATAGCGTCGCAAGCGACGCTGCTAAATGAAGGTTGTCACATTGAGCTGCGGTGCTTGCACCGCATTCTCGTTCCGCGATACAAAACGCCCC
>JACMJD010000707.1 GCA_014380825.1 Phycisphaerae bacterium
AGCGATGTCATCCTGAACGAAGTGAAGGATCTCGGGAGGCCAAGTGCGTTCGGCTCCCGAGATCCTTCACGAGTAAGTTCAGGATGACGACGGCGTTGTTACTTCCTCGCCGGCGATTCTTCCGGGCGGATCGTGAAATCGAAGCGCTCGTATCGTCGCAGCACGGTCAGCTTCGCTTCCTGGCCGACGACTTCATCCGTGAACAGGCGATGCAGATCGTCGATGTCGGCGATCGGTTTACCGTCGAAGGCGACGATGATGTCGCCGTCTTCGATGCCGGCGCGGGCGGCCGGGCTGTTCGGTTCGATCTCGTTGACCAGCACACCGCTCTTTGTTTCCAGTTGGTAGAAGCGAACCAATCGCGTGTGGATCGGCACGTTCTGCCCGGCCACGCCGATATAGGCGCGACGAATCTTGCCGTCGCGGATCAGTCGACTCGCGACGAACTGCGCCGTGTTCGACGGGATCGCGAAGCACAAACCTTGCGCGGGCAGAATGACGGCAGTGTTCACGCCGATCACTTCGCCGTGCGAATTCACGAGCGGGCCACCGCTGTTGCCGGGGTTGAGGGCGGCATCGGTTTGAAGGACGTTGTCCATCAGTCGCCCGGTGTAAGAGCGGAAGCTCCGGCCCATCGCGCTGACCACGCCGGCGGTCACCGTCGCGTGGAAGCCGTATGGATTTCCGATTGCGACGACGAGCTGGCCGACTTGCAGCCTGCTCGAATCGCCAAGGATTGCCGGCACGAGATTGGCCGCGTGAATACGAATGACGGCCAGATCGGTGTCCGGGTCATCGCCCACGAGCGTCGCATCGTGCGATGCCCCATCGGCCAGCGTGACCTCGATCTTCTTCGCGCCATGCACGACGTGGCTGTTCGTCAGGATCAGCCCGTCAGGCGTGAAGACGAACCCGGACCCACTGCCGCCGCCTTTGTGCGGGCGGCCATCGGGACCTCGAACAACAGCGTCCTTGTCGACGTCGATCTTGACCACGGACGGCCCGACCCGGCGCACGACATGCGTGACCGCGGTCGAATAGGCGTCCAGCAATTCCGCATCCGTCGGCGGAACAGGCTCGGCCGGCGCTTGCGGATCAAGCTCGGGCGAGACGTGAGGCGTAGCGTCTGGCAAAACGTCAGAAACGAATTTGAATGTGTTTCCCATGAAACAATATTAGGCATCGGTTTTCAATAGTGAAGTACCTGTGGCTTTGGGCTATACTTCCCAATTGGAAACCATGAAGAGATACGCAATCGTGCATATTCGAACCGGATGCCCCGCCGAGATGACCCTCGCCGTGATCAACGGCACTTGGAAGGTGCCGATCCTGTTTCACCTGGCAAAGCAGACTCGGCGGTTCAGCGAACTGCGGCGCGACGTGCAGGGCGTGTCGCAGAAAGTGCTCACGCAGCAGCTTCGAGAGATGGAGCGGGACGGAATTGTGCATCGGAAAGTCTATGCACAGGTGCCGCCAAAGGTGGAGTATTCGCTGACGGTCACGGGGAAGTCGCTGTTGCCGGTGGTGAAGGTGATGTGCCGGTGGGGAGAGACGCGGGGCAGGCGCGGATGATGGGACGCGCGGTCAATGCAATGTCATCCAGAGCTCGTGTGGTTTGGTGGTCTTGATCGGATTGCGGTGGCGTTCTTTACGCTTGATCCGCCGAATGCAGATCTTCCCCGCTAGCACTGTTGCCTGCCAGGTCGACCATCATGCTGTCGCTGGCGAGCTTGGAGTCGTCGATTGCGGGCAGGGCGCCGGAGCCTTCGGCTTCGAGGACGGACATCGGATCGAACTCGCCATTGCCGTTGGCGCTGTCGTGGCTGCCGTTGCCGTTCGCAGTCTTGCTCGATTGCAACGTGACCTGTGAGTCCTCCGGATCACCCATCGGCGCTTCGGTGCGTCGACTACCCGCCGTCACGGGTTGAAGTTCTTCATCCACCGGCGTGCCGTCGATCTGCACGACGAACGCGACCGATCCGACTTGCAGCGTGTCGCCGGGTGATAGCTCGCACGATTGCACGCGCTCACCGTTGTGGAATGTGCCGTTAGAGCTGCCGAGGTCTTCGACCTTGAGCGTCTCGTCGTCCTTGATGATGCGGCAATGCTTTCGCGAGATCTCGCCAAGCGGGATGCGGAAATCGCAATCCTCGCGCCGGCCGACTACCGTGACGTCGCGCGTGATCGAGAAGCTTCGGCGTTCGCCTTCGCCGCGAAACATCACCAGCACGACCTGCATTCGCTTGACCTCGACCGAAAGAGAAAACGGTGCGAGAAACGACTCCGGGAAACGCCGCCCCACTCAATACCCAGCACAACTGTAGCCCGGACAAGCCGGCGTCGCACGAACCGGGGGCGGTTTCATGCGATGAGCCGCAAGTTTACACGGCTAAACGAGGTGCGGCAACCGCAAAAGGATTGTGACGAATCTAACGAATAAGCGCTTTCAAGCCGTTGGTGCATGCCGCGATCTAACCTCGCACGGACCTGTTCAGGGCTGTGCTGCTATCATCGGGCTACATGACGATTTCGCTGGCAACCGTTCAACCCGATCGACGCGCTAACGCCGCGCCGCTTCGTCCTTCGGATCTGCCGCGCCAGCTCGTCGATGCGCTGTACGTCCACATCCCATTCTGCTTCCACAAGTGCCACTATTGCGACTTCTACTCGATCACGCGACAGGGTCCCGATCGCATGGCGCGTTTCACCGATCTGATCCTGCGCGAAGCCGAGATGTGGACGCGCTCGGATGCCCCGCCGCTGCGACCGCGGACGATCTTCTTTGGCGGCGGCACGCCGACATTGTTGCCGATCGACGAGATGCGACGCCTCATCGCCGGGCTGCGCGAGCGCATCGATTTCTCGGACGTCGACGAATTCACCAGCGAAGCGAACCCGGCCACCGTGTCGCTTGAGTATTGCCGGATGCTGCGAGAATCCGGCGTCGATCGAATGAGCTTCGGCGCGCAAAGTTTCGATCGAGCCGAACTGGCCACACTTGAACGGCATCATAATCCAGACGACGTTCCGGTGAGTGTTGAGCTGGCCCGAAAGGCTGGATTCGAACGACTGAACATCGATCTGATTTACGCTATTCCGGGCCAGGATCTGGCGTCGTGGTCGCGCACGCTGGAGACGGCGTTGCAGCTCAATCTCAAGCACCTTTCGTGTTATGGGCTGACGTTCGAGGCGAACACGCCGATCGCGGTGAAGAAGCGGTTGGGGACGATGATTCCCGCGAAGGATGAAGTCGAGCTGGAGATGTTATGGCATGCGCGTAACAGGCTCACTGAAGTAAGCCTGCCGCCGTACGAGATCAGCAACTACGCCGCCCCTGGCGAAGAGTGTCGCCACAACCTGCATTACTGGACGGGCGGCAGCTACGTCGGGCTGGGGCCCAGTGCGGCGTCGCATGTGCATGGAACTCGGTTCAAGAATCGGCCGCACCTCGGAGAGTGGGAACGCGCGATCGAGTTGAACGAATTGCCCGCCACCGATGTCGAAGTGCTATCGCCCGTTCAACGCGCCGGCGAGCTCGCGATGTTGACGCTCCGACTCACGCGCGGGTTAAAATTTGACGACTTTGCCGGTCGCACCGGCCACGACGCGCGTACACTGTTCGTCGAACAGATCTCGCAACTGTCTCGCCAGAAATTGCTGCACCTGGACGAACATCACATTTCGCTCAGCGAGAGCGGAATTAACGTCGCCGACGCGGTCGCGGCGGAGTTCGTTCAGCTCGCGTAGCTCGATCCAAATCAATTCGTTCATCGCGCGCGATCCGTCTAAACGTGCTGCGCGTCACCGCCGATACCTTCAACAGGAGACGGGAGCAGGACTGTCGCGGGCGATTTTATCCGCCACACGTCCGAAAGATCTCCCGACTTGCCCGAACGGTTTGCCCGATCGGCAAGTGAATCGTAGTTCAGTGTCGGCGGCGGATGCGCGCAACCACGCGTACAGCGCCATGTGTGCGACACGCAGGGAGATGGAGAGAAGATGCTTGGTTTTGTCCAGAACTGGTTCGCGCCTCGCGCCAATGCAATCGGCGTGGATTTCGGCAGCGACTGCCTGCGCTTAGCGCAGGTTCAGTTCAACGGCAGCGAGCACAAGCTGATCGCCGCCGCCAGCGCCGACGTCCCGCAGCACATCCGGCAGAATGCCGCCGCACGCATTCAGTTCTTCATCGAGACGACGCGCGAGCTGCTGGTGCAGGGAAACTTCCGCGGGCGCGAAGCGATTCTCGCGTTGCCCGCGGCGTCGATGTTCATCCAGCATCTGCGCATCGCGAAGATGAACGAAGAGGAGACGAAGAAGGCGCTGCCATGGGAAGCCCGCGGAAAGCTGCCGATCGATCCTTCCCAGGCGCTGCTGCGGCATCTGATCGCCGGCGAGGTGTATCAGGACCAGGAACCGAAAAACGAAGTGATCGTGATGGCTGCCGCGCGCGAGTTCATCAATGGACTGCTCGCCGCCGCCGCGAAAGCAAAGCTCGACGTGATCGGGATGAACGTCGAACCCAAGGCTCTGGTGGACTGCTTCACGCACGTTTACCGCCGCAAGAGCGACGCGGACGTGACGAGTTGCTACGTCGACATCGGCTGCGTCGGTACGCGAGCGATCATCGCCCGCGGGCAGCAGATTTTCTTCGCCCGCTCGGTTCCGATCGGCGGCGACCACTTCAGCCGCGCGGTTGCCCACGCCATGCGCATCAGCTTGGAAGAAGCGAAGCTGCTTCGCATCCGGCTGTGCGCCGCGACGCCCGCGATGGACGAGAATCGACAGAAAAATTCAATCCGCGAGGGCGGCGACGGCGCGATTGCGTCGGCAGCGCCCACCGCGGATTCAAGCTTCGCGCTCCTGGATGCAGGATTGCGCGCTTCATCCAATGGCGAGGCCGCTTCAGCGGCCGTGTCTTCCGGAACGGGACGCATGTCCCAGGGAGAAAATGCCACGTCCGCTGAAGCGGACTCGCCATCTAAGAATGGGTCTTCAACCCACGACTCATCGCGCCAAGTCGAACAGGCTTGCCTCGAGCCGCTGACCAAGCTCGTCG
The DNA here is from genome assembly GCA_014380825.1 of Phycisphaerae bacterium. The sequence goes on from JACMJD010000707.1 coordinate 5,057, forward strand.
AAGAGCTTGATCTATGCCGCCGTTATTACGAGGCAACGTTCCCCAACAAACCCGTCGATCGGCTGGTCTTCGTCGGCGGCGAGGCGCGGCAGCGCTCACTCTGCCAGCACGTCGCGCGCGAGCTGGGCATCGCCGCGCAGCTCGGCGATCCGCTCGTGCGCATGGGGCGGATTAGCGACATCGGAATCGAATCCGGCATCGATCGTCGTCAGCCGCAGCCGTCCTGGGCAGTTGCCCTGGGTCTGAGCCTGGGCCCGACCCTGCCAAGCCTGAATGAAGTCAGTCCGAGCCGAAACGAAGTGCGTGCATAACGCGAGGTCTGCAATGTCGTCACCAAATGAATTGAGCTTTCTCCCGGATGACTACCTCGAGCGCAAAGCGCAGCGGCGGACCAACGCCATCTGCGCTGGCCTGTTCCTCGTGACGCTGATCGCGATCGGATCGACGTTCCATTTCAGCGAGCGCTCCAACCGCGATGTCGACAAGACCTATGACCTGAAGCTGAGAGAGTTCACCGCCGAAGCCAAGCGAATCCAGCAGGCGGAACAGATGCAGGAGAAGCAGCGCACGATGGCGCGCCAGGCAGAACTCGCAGCGTCGTTGCTGGAAAAGGTTCCGCGCAGTTTCATCCTGGCTGAAATCACCAACGCGATGCCGCCGGGCGTTTCCTTGATGGATTTCGTGCTCGAATCGAAAAAGCGCAACCTGGCGCCGCCGCAGTCAACGGTCGGCGCAACCGCATTCGAGCAGCGCAAGGCTACCGAAGCACAGAAAAAGGCGAACGCCGCCGCCGCTGCTGCGAACCAGCAGATGGCGGAAATGAAACTGTATGACGTGGGCATGAAGTTGACCGGCATCGCCCCCACCGACGTGCAGGTGGCCCAGTTCATCCGCAAGCTCAATGGCTCGAAGCTGTTGAAAGATGTGAACATGGTCATCACTGACGAGTTCACCCAGGACGGCGAGCCGATGCGCAAGTTCGTGGTCGAGTGCACGCTCGATCCGACCGCCGAAGTCCAGCCCGGCGAAAGCAGACCCGGCGAGAACAAGACGGCGGCGACGGAGATTCAGCCGAAGTAGTTCCGACGAATTGCCCCCGAACAACTGCATTGATCCGTAGAAGAGGTGAGTTATGCGATTCGGAATCCGCGAGCTGCTATTCGTCGGGCTGATGATCGGGCTGCTGGTCAGCACGTGGGTGTTCGTTTTCAAGAAAGCGACCGCGCGCCGCGAACAAAAGCTGGCAGATATCTCGCAGATGGACAAGGCGCTGACCAACTTGCACAAGGCGACCGCGGGCATCGATGACTTGAACCGCAAGATCAGCGAGCTGCAAAAGGCGATCGACTTCTTCGCCAGCAAGCTGCCGCAGGCCAAGGAAATGGACAAGGTCCTGACCGAAGTCTCGCAAATGGCGGATGCCAATTCGCTGCAAAGCAAGACGGTGAAGAGCCTGAAGACCGAGCGCGGAAACAACTACAGCGAGCAGTCGATCCAGATGAGCCTTGCCGGAGATTTTAACGGGTTCTATTCGTTCCTGCTTCAGCTCGAAAAGCTGCCGCGCATCACGCGCGTGACGAACATGAATCTCCAGAAGATCAGCGACCGCGACGGCGAAATGCAGGCGTCGATGACCATGAGCATCTTCTTTGAACCCGATGCCAGCGCCAACGGCGGCACGAACAAGATGGCCAGCTCGCGATGAAGATGAAGGAGCGGAGCATGAGTTTCGAGAAAGAAAACCAAAACGGTGAGATGAACGGCGAAGCCGGCGCGGCCGATCCGTCGGTCGGATTCACTGACGGGAACGGCGGCGAAGGCGAAAGCAGTGAATTCGTCGTCCCCGATGAGAGCAAGCCCAAGCTCAGCCGCAGCACGCTCGTCATGTTCGGCGTGTTGGCGCTCGGCGCCGCCGGCGTGTGGGTGATGTATCAGCGCGTGGGCCCCGGCAAGGCGGTCGCAGCGCCAAGCAAGGAATCGGTCGAGGCGAAAAAGACGATCAACGCCTTCCTCGACGGCGGGGGCACGAACATCCGCAGCATGGAGACGATGCTGCGCAACACGGAAAAAGTCGTACAACAGTTCCTGACCTATCCGAGCATGACGCAAGTCCCGCTGAGCGACCTGCGGACGAACCCATTCCGCCTGCGCGCCCAGCGACCGGCGAACGAGCCGCTCGACGACGCGGCCGAGCGCCGCAAGCGAGAAGAAGAACGCCTCGCGATGCTCAAGAGCGTTCAATCGCTCCGCCTGCAATCAATCATGTACAGCGACACACGCAAAGCCTGCATGGTCAACGACACCATGTATCGCGAAGGCGACAAGGTGGACGCGTTCATCATTGAAAAAGTCACCGCCAACAGCGTGATCGTCAAAGGCGGCGTGTATCGGTTTGAGCTGCGAATGCAGCGTTAAGGAGAGTTGCCAGTGATCAGTTGCCCGTTGCCAGCAAATGCGGCACTGACAACTGACAACTGGCAACTGGCAACTGATGCTAGGAAAACGTCCATCCACGCAGGCCGTGCTCGACCAGGAGCAGCGCGCGCTCGATGATTCGATTAGCGATGCGCAGCCCTTGTGGCAGCCTTCGGAAACGAAAGCGCGCAAGAACATCGAGACGCTTCTCCTCGAGCGGACGCACATCACCGAAGAGCAGCTCGCCCAGGCGAAGAGCGTCCAATCGCAAACGCCTGGCAAGTCCATCGCTCAGATCCTGCTGACGATGAACGCCGCCAGCGAAGCGCAGATCCTCTCTGCGCTGGCGGAGACGCAAGGACTGACGTTTGAGACACCCGAGCGAGCGTCGGTCGATCCGAACGCGTTCGGCCTGTTGCCGCCCGAATACATCCGCAAGCATTTTGTTCTGCCCGTTCGATTCATCGACGGCGTGCTCGTCGTCGCGATGAGCGATCCGACCAACATTTTCCTGCTCGACGAAGTGAAGCGCAAACTGCGCGGTCGAGCGGTGAAGGTCGTCGTCGCCACCAACGCCGACATCAACCGCGTCGTCGAATCCATGACCAGCCAGGCCGTCGACATGAAGGTCGACGAGATCATCAAGGACATGGCCGAAGACGACGTGCAGCTCGTGAAGGACATCGAGAAGGAAGACGACGTCACCGATCTGGCGAAGATGGGTAACGAATCGCCCATCATTCGGTTCGTGAACTACCTGATTTTCGACGCCATCAAGCAAGGCGCCAGCGATATTCACATTGAGCCAAAGGAAAAGCAGCTCAAGATTCGTTATCGAATCGACGGCGTGCTGTTCGAAGCGATGAACCCGCCGCACAACATGCACGCGGCCATCGTGTCGCGCATGAAGATCATGGCAAACCTCGATATCGCCGAGCGCCGCCTGCCGCAGGACGGGCGCATTCGCACGGTCGTACACGGTCGCAAGATCGACTTGCGCATGAGCACGCTTCCGACCGCGAACGGCGAAAAAGTCGTGATGCGAATTCTCGACAATCGCTCGATCAATGTCGCGCTGGAAGATCTCGGCTTCTCCGAAAACGCGCTGACGATCTGGAAGCGGCAGATCGAAGAACCGCACGGCATTCTGCTCGTCACCGGCCCGACCGGTTCGGGTAAGACGACGACGCTGTATTCAAGCCTGCGCTGCATGGACGGCAACAAGCTGAACATCAGCACC
>JACMJD010000708.1 GCA_014380825.1 Phycisphaerae bacterium
CGTATCGTGTGCCGCGCCGCTGGGCCCGTCGCGCTCGGCCACCGCGAAATCGCGAAGCTGCTCGTAGAGCTGCGCGTAACTCTTGAAGAGCATCTTCCCCAGCTCGGCGTGGCTGTTGATGATCTCCTGCATGCGCGGCACATCATGAATCGTGGCGGGGCGGATGTTCATTTCTGTCTTGTGATTCCTTCTTCCTCTTAATCGTAATCCTAATCTTACTCTTAATCTGAAGCCCTGTTCGGCGAACGGTGAAATTGGAGATTAGGATGAAGAGTAGGATTAAGATTAGGATTGAGAATCTCACCGCATCGTAAAGATGAACTCCACTTCAACAGCCGCATCCAGCGGCAGCGTGTTGGTGCCGATCGCGGCGCGGGCGTGACGGCCCGCATCGCCGAAAAGTTCGATCAGAAACTCGCTGGCGCCGTTCGCGATGCCGGGTTGCTGAGTGAAGTTCGCGTCGCTGTTGATGAATGCGCCGACTCTGGCGACGCCGGTGATTTGGTCGATTCCACCGGGAAGTGAGCTCACCGCTGCGAGTGCGTTCAGCACGCATTGTTTAGCCGCCGCCTTGGCGGCGTCAGGTGAGCAGCGCGATGGCACCTGTCCCGCCGCCGTCAACTTGCCGTCTTTCATCGGGATCTGGCCCGACACGAAAATCAGGTTTCCGACCTTTTTCGCCGGCACGTACGCTCCGGCGGCTGCGGGTGGGACGGGGAGAACGATGTTCAGCGATTTGAGTTTTTCGGAGAGCGTCATGCCACGGATGATAATTGGAGACCGAGTTACATAAAACTCGTCCCGCCAAACGGCAGAGCCGCTAGCGATGCGGGCGGCGGATTATTTCCCCGGCCGCGTTGTCGGTTCGACTCGCGCTGCCGGCATGTGTTGACCGTTCTGATGCAGCGTTGCCGACTTCGCAGGACCCTTGTCGTCGTCGCCTAGTTCGAATTCGACTTGAGCATCGACGACTTTCCAGAAGCACTGTGCTTCCGATTCCGGGAAGATCCGAAACGCTGGCTGATCCGCGAGCTGTGCCATCAGCTTTTCGTCCTTGCGCCAAATTTTCAGGACTGCGCCCGGGCCGAGCTGGTAGTCCCCGACGAAGCGGTCCATCTGCTCTTGGGTGAGCTCGATCGCTTCGCGCGGCGGCACTGGCGGCGTTCCTGGCAACCCGAGCTGCGCGCGGATGATTTCGGAACCGGCCTGATCGATCAAAGCGTTTGCGGAATTCGCCAGGATGACGACGCCGACACCTGCCTCCGAACCACACGCGATGAAGCTGTGATATCCGCCAGTCTCACCGTTGTGCCACACGCATATTCCGCCTGCGTCGATCATCCAGGTCAGGCCGATTTCTCGGCCGGGCGTCACCGGAGCGCGCGCTTCGTGCGTTTCGCGAATCGCATCGCCGAGCTTTCCGTCCGGCGGATGAATCTGCGCCTGTGCGAACTTGACCATGTCATCACCGGTGGATCGAAGCCCGCCCGCGCCGGCGACGGTATCGTTGAAGTTCCAATTTGGTGTGACCTTGCCGTCAGCATCGTGGCCCGGTGCAAGGCGTGACTTCTGCGATTCGTTC
>JACMJD010000709.1 GCA_014380825.1 Phycisphaerae bacterium
GATCAGAACATCGAAGTGGAGCGCAAGAACAAGGAAGTGGAACAGGCCCGTCAGGAATTGGAAAACAAAGCCAAGCAGTTGGCTCTGACATCCAAGTACAAATCCGAATTCCTCGCGAACATGTCGCACGAACTGCGCACGCCGCTGAATTCCCTGCTGATCCTTTCCGATCAGTTGTCGCGCAACCCGGAAAACAACCTCAGCATGCGTCAGGTTGAGTTCGCGCGAACGATCCACAGCTCGGGCAACGATCTGCTCGCGCTGATCAACGACATCCTCGATCTGTCGAAGATTGAATCCGGCACGGTCATGGTCGATGTCGGCGAAGTTGGGTTCCGCGATCTTCAGGATTACGTCGATCGCACCTTCCGTCACGTCGCCGAAAACAAGAAGCTCGAGCTCGAGCTGGAGTTGGCGAACAATCTGCCGCGCGCGATTCAGACGGACGCCAAGCGTTTGCAGCAGATCCTCAAGAACCTGCTGTCCAACGCGTTCAAGTTCACGGATCGCGGGCGTGTGTCGCTTGTGATCGAGCACGTGAGCGAAGGCTGGTCGCCTGATCACGATTCGCTCAACCGCGCCAAGTCGGTGATCTCGCTGCGCGTCAGCGACACGGGCATCGGCATTCCGACGGAGAAGCAGCAGATCATCTTCGAGGCGTTCCAGCAGGCGGATGGATCGACCAGCCGCAAGTACGGCGGCACCGGTCTTGGCCTGGCGATCAGCCGCGAACTGGCGAAGCTGCTGGGCGGCGAAATTCGCCTCAGCAGCACGCCCGGCGCGGGCAGCACGTTTACGTTGTTCCTGCCGCAGTCGTACACACCGATGCGGACGTTGCGGCGGCAGATCACGTCGAACGTTATTGCAGAGACCGCCCCGGTTCTCGTTCCCACCGAGCCCCAACAGCAGCATGTGAATCCGGATTCAAGCGCCGCGCCCGTTTCGTTCGGAGACGACACCGCCAACATTCAGCCCGGCGACAACGTCGTGCTGATCGTCGAGAACGACATCAGCTTCGCGCACTTCCTCTATGAGATGGCGCACGAGAACGGCTTCAAAGCCGTCGTCGCCTCGCGCGGCTCGGCCGCCATCACGATGGCGCGCGAACTGAAGCCGACCGCGATCACACTTGATATCAATCTGCCGGACATCGACGGCTGGCGCGTGCTTGATCGCCTGAAGGAAGACATGTCCACGCGGCACATCGCTGTGCACGTGATCACCACCGAAGAAGAGCGCGAGCGCGGCCTGCGCATGGGCGCGATGGGTTCGCTCACCAAACCGGTGCGCACGAAGGAAACGCTGGATGAGATCTTCTCGAAGATCAAAGAATTCGTTCAGCCGCGCACACGGCATCTGCTGGTCGTCGAAGGAGATGAAACCCAGCGATCGGAAATGACCGAACTGCTCAACGGTGAAGACGTCGAGATCGTCAGCGTCGGCAGCGCGGCGGAGGCGCTGGAGTTGTTGAAAGACAAGTGTTTCGATGCGACCGTGGTCCCGATCGATCTGCCAGACATGAAAGGCTTCGATCTCGTCGACGATATTCGCGAAAATGAGCGCTGCCGCGATCTGCCGATCCTGTTCTACAGCCGACGAACCCTCAGCAAGAAGGAAGAGCTGCATCTGAAGAGGCTGACGCAAACGATGCCGTTGAAGGATGTCCGTTCGCCCGAACGACTGCTCGACGACACGGCGCTCTATCTGCACCTGCCGATGAGCCGGCTGGTAGCGCCGAAACGCGAAATGCTCGAAGCCCTGCATCAGACCGGCGGGGTACTGGCGGGTAAGAAAGTTCTGGTGGTCGACGACGACATCCGTAACATCTTCGCGATGACCAGCATTCTCGAGCCGCAGAAGATGGAAATCCTGTCTGCCGAGACTGGAAAATCGGCGTTGGATACGCTCCAGAATACACCTGACATCGATGTCGTCCTCATGGATATCATGATGCCGGACATGGATGGCTACGACACGATGCGTGCGATCCGCAAGCAAACAAAATTCCGCAGCTTGCCGATCGTGGCGCTCACTGCTAAAGCAATGAAGGGCGATCGGGAAAAGTGCATTGAAGCGGGCGCCAGCGATTACATCGCCAAGCCCGTGGATGCCGAGCAACTGCTGTCGCTGCTCCGAGTCTGGCTGTATCGATGAGGTGACCGTTCGCTATGAGTGACCTGCACGCGGCGAAAATCCTGCTCGTCGACGACAGGGCGGAGAAGCTCCTGGCGCTGGAAGCGGTGCTGGAAGATCTCGGTCAGGAGATTGTCCGCGCATACTCCGGGCGCGATGCACTGCGGTGTCTGCTCAACGACGACTTCGCCGTCATTTTGCTCGATGTCAACATGCCCGGGATGGACGGCTTCGAGACAGCCGCCCTGATCCGCGAGCGACAGAGCACGCGGGATGTGCCGATTATCTTCGTGACCGCATACGGCGATGAGACGCACATCGCGCGCGGCTATTCGCTGGGCGCGGTCGATTATATTCACGCGCCGGTCATGCCGGAGATCCTGCGATCGAAAGTCGGCGTGTTCGTCGAGCTGTATAAGAAAAGCCAGCAGGTGAAGCGCCAGGCTGAAACAATGCGGCGGCGGGCGTCGCAGTTGCAGCGACTGGCCAGCGCATCGGTGATGATCAGCAGCGCGCTGTCGATCGAAAAAATGTTGCAGGCCGTCACCGATGCGGCACGCGATGTGATCGGGTCTCACCAGGCGATCACGCTGTTCAGCGATCCGCGTCCGGGCCCGCATCGGCTGAAGCTTCAGCCGTTCGCGTCGTACTCGTCTAAATATGAAGACTGGCGATCGCGCCCGCTGCGGTTGGATACGATCGTGCAGACCATCGTCTTCCGCAGTCGCGCTGCGATCCGCCTGACCGAAACTGAACTGCTCGAGCATCCGGATTGGGAGATCGTCAAGCAGGTTCGCATCCCGCCGATCAAAGGCGGAATGCTGGCCGCGCCGTTGATGGGGCGCGCGGGCACGCACCTGGGCGTGATCTACCTGTGCGATCGCGGCGACGGTCCGTTCAGCGCGGACGATGAGATGATGGCCGTGCAGCTGGCGCAGATGGCGTCGATCGCAATCGAAAATCTGCTGTTCGCCGAAGAGCGCGAGGCCAATCGCATCAAGGATGAATTCCTGTCAATGCTCAGCCACGAGCTGCGCACGCCGCTGAATGCGATCCTTGGCTGGACGCAGTTGCTCCGTGTCGAAAATCCCAACGACGATGTCGCGCACGGCCTGGAAGTGATCGAGCGCAACGCCAAGGCACAGGCCAAGCTGGTCGAAGACATGCTCGATGTCTCGCGCGTGACGACCGGGAAACTTCGATTGAACCGCAAGGTGATGACGCTGGGCCCGACCATTCAGTCGGCCATTGATGCGATTCGTCCGGACGCGGAGCACAAGCAGATCGAGATCCAATCGATCGTCGAAGAAAGCACGCGGCAGGTGTATGGCGATCCGGATCGGCTTCAGCAGGTCGTCTGGAACTTGCTCGCCAATTCAGTGAAGTTCACACCGAACGGCGGGCGCGTCGAAGTGCGGCTGGATCGGGTCGGCCAGAACCTTCGCATCCGCGTCGCCGACACCGGGCGCGGCATCGGCGCGCCGTTTCTGCCGCACGTCTTCGATCGCTTCCAGCAGGCCGACAGCAGCAGCACGCGCGCGCACGGCGGGCTCGGGATCGGTCTGACCATCGTCCGCCAGATCGTCGAACTGCACGGCGGCGCAGCGTCGGCGGAAAGTCCGGGCGACGGAAAAGGCGCCACGTTCACCGTCATGTTGCCCATGCACAGCGAGCAATCCGCGCCGACGCCCGGGCAGGCCGAAGCCTCGGCGCGAACGCCCGCAGCGGTGTCATCCGCGGCGCCTGCCGGATCGAATGGATCGAACGGGTCGAACGGTCAGGCGAAGAGCCTGGAAGGCCTGCGCGTCCTGGTCGTCGATGACGCCGCCGACACGCTCGAATTCATCTGCGAAGTGTTGCGCATGGCGAAGATAGACGTGACGGCGGCCGGCTCGGTCGACGAAGCGCTCAAGTTGTTCGATCAGGCTCGGCCGCAGATCGTCATCTCCGACATCGCCATGCCTGATCGCGATGGCTTCGATCTGCTGCACGCAATACGCGAACTCGGCTCCGCACGAAATGGCGATGTGCCGATGATCGCGCTCACCGCATACGCCCGCGACGAAGATCGGCAACGTGCCCTGGAGGCCGGGTTTCACCAGCACCTGACCAAGCCGATCGAACCGGCCGCGATCGTGGCGGCGGTCGCTCACGTCGCATCCGAGCATCGTCAAAACGTTGCGATCAACGGCGGCGCGAGTTAGTCACGGTTCGGCTTCCTCGTCCGTCGCGGTCGCGCGAAATTTCCATATCATTGCCGATCGAAAATGATTACACCGGTCATCGATCTGGGCGGCACGATCATCAAAGTCGGCCTTGTGCGCGACGGCAGGATGATCCACGCATCATCCATGCCCGCCAACGCGCACGAAGGGTTGGCGAAACAGTTCCCGCGCATCGAGTCCGCGATCCGGCAATCGTGCGAGAAGTCCGGTGTTAAATTGAGCGCTTGCGCCGGCGTCGGGCTCGCGTTCCCGGGCATTATCGATCCGCGCGCGAATCGGATCATCTCTTCACCGAAAGACAAGTATGACGACGGCGCGACGATCGACCTGAACGACTGGTCTCAGCAAACGCTTGGCTTGCTGGCGCGCGTGGAGAACGACGCGCACGCCGCGCTGCTTGGCGAGTGGCAGTTCGGCTCCGGGCGCGCCGTGGAAAATCTCGTGATGGTCACGCTCGGCACGGGCATCGGCACGTCCGTTCTCATCGGCGGCCGACCGCTGCGCGGCAGGCACCACCAGGCAGGTGTGCTGGGCGGGCATCTGATCGTCGACCCCAACGGCCGGCCGTGCATCTGCGGCGCGCGCGGATGTTTTGAGGCGCAGTGCGGGAGCTGGGCGATTCCCGAGATCGTCCGCGCGGAGCCTCACTTCTCGTCCAGCGAACTGTCAAGGCAGCCGCAGATCGATTACTCGACGATCTTTCGACTCGCCGGCGCCGGTGATTCGCTCGCGCTTCGCATGCGCGATCGCGCGCTTGGATGGTGGGGCGCCCTGCTCGTCACGCTGATCCATTCGTTCGACCCGGAGCGAATCGTGATCGGCGGTGGAATCATGCGCAGCGCCGACATCATCATCCCGCATCTGCAAAAGTTCATCGACGCCAATGCCTGGACGCCCTGTGCCCGCGTGCTCGCGGTTCCGGCGGCGCTGGGCGATGATGCGGGTGGATTGGGGCTGCACTGGCTGTTCACCACGAAAGAGTTGGATTACGTTTGAGACGTTCGAACTACGATAAATTCCCCATCGTTCACGTGCCAGGTTACGAGGATGCGTGCGTCGCAGGCTGGCGGGCGATCGGCGCGCGGCTGCGCGACGCGAAGACCGTCGTCGTCGAAACCTATCCGGGCGTGCTCGATGACGAGCTGTTGCCGGCGTTGCGCGAGCAGTTCCGTCCCGAAGTCGTCATTCATTCGCGCGACTCATTCAAATCGCCCGACGAAATCGATCGGATGATCGCCGACGACCTGACCGACGATCCGGTGTTCGGCAAGCTGACCGCACTGGAGGTTAAAGACTTTCTCAAAGCCGGGCCCGTCATCGATCGGTCAAAGCGCACCCTGGTCTACGGCGTTGGCGCGTCGCTGCTGGTCGATCAGCCGGATGTTTTGGTGTATGCCGATCTGGCTCGTTGGGAAATCCAGATGCGGCAACGTCGCAATGAGATTTCAAATCTCGGTGCGGAAAATCGCAACGCTTCACCATCTCAGAAGTACAAGCGAGCGTTCTTCGTCGATTGGCGCGTGGCCGATCGGTTGAAACGACAGCTCTTCGATCGCGTCGACTTCTTCCTCGACACGAACACGCCGAATCAACCGAAGCTGACGTCGGGCCACGCGATCCGCGCCGGGTTGCGACACGCCGCCACGCGACCATTCCGCGTCATGCCGTTCTTCGATCCGGGCCCGTGGGGCGGGCAGTGGATGAAGCAGGTTTGCAATCTGGATTGCTCTGTTCAAAACTTCGCGTGGTGCTTTGATTGCGTTCCGGAAGAGAATAGCCTGCTGCTCGGCTTCGGCGAACATCGGATTGAGCTGCCGTCGATCGACCTGGTCTTCCAACATCCGCGCGAGCTGCTCGGCGAGAAAATCTTCAATCGATTTGGCGCGGAATTCCCCATTCGCTTCGACTTCCTCGACACGATGGGCGGCGGAAACTTGAGCCTTCAGGTTCACCCGTTGCCCGAATACATCCGCGAGAATTTCCGGATGCCGTACACGCAGGATGAAAGCTATTACCTGCTCGACGCGGAAAGGGATGCAACGGTTTATCTCGGATTCAAACCGGGCGTGAAGCCCGATGAGTTTGTCGATTCACTACGAACCGCGCAGTCTGGCGGATCGCACGTCGACGTCGAAAAGTTCGTCAACAAATTCGCGGCGAAGAAACATGACCATTTTCTAATTCCCGCCGGCACGATTCATTGTTCCGGAAAGAACAGCACGGTGCTGGAGATCAGCGCGACGCCGTACATCTTCACATTTAAGCTGTGGGACTGGGGGCGGATGGGGCTCGACGGCAAGCCGCGGCCAATCCACATCGATCATGGCAAACGCGTGCTGCAATACGATCGCGCGACCGATTGGGTGAAGACGAATCTCATCAATCGATTTGAGCCGCTCGCCCGGGGCGATGGCTGGCGCGAAGAACGAACCGGTCTGCACGAACTGGAATTCATCGAAACGCGCCGCCATTGGTTCAGCAAAACCGTCCCGCACGACACCGGCGGCAATCTGAACGTGCTGAATCTCGTGCAAGGCGAAGAAGCGATTATCGAAAGTCCGACCGGTGCATTCGAGCCGTTCGTGGTGCATTACGCCGAAACGTTTATCATTCCGGCGGTGGTTGGCGCGTATACGATCCGTCCGCACGGGCAGTCGATCGGACACGAGTGCGCCACGATCAAAGCGTTCGTTCGATAAAACGCGGAGTTCAAATGTTTTCCATTCTGTTGAGCCTGCTCGTCTCGTTCGCACAAGCCGATACGAATGCCAGTCGCTACTTCGCAGTTCAAGTAGTGGACGAACAAACCGGTCGCGGCGTACCGCTGGTGCAGTTGGAGACGGTCGATAACGTTCGATTCGTCACCGACAGTAATGGCCTAGTCGCGATCGACGATCCGGCCATGATGAATCAAAAAGTATTCTTCAAACTCACCAGCCACGGGTATGAGTTCAAGAAGGACATGTTTGACTATCCCGGCGAAGCGCTCGAAGTGAAAGCGGGCGCGCGGGCGACGCTGAAGATCAAGCGAATCAACATCGCCGAGCGGTTGTATCGAATCACCGGGGAAGGGATTTATCGCGATTCGGTGCTGCTAGGTGACAAGGTTCCGATCAAACATCCGCTGCTCAACGCGCAAGTCGTCGGCCAGGATTCGGCGCAGGTGACGATCTACCAGGGCAAGGTGTTCTGGATCTGGGGTGACACCTCGCGCATGGCGTATCCGCTGGGAAATTTCATGAGCACCGGCGCGACGTCGCTTCTGCCGGGCAAGGGCGGGCTCGATCCGTCGGCCGGCATCGATCTCGAATACTTCGGCGACGGCCAAGGCTTCACGAAGAAGATGGCGCCGGTCGTCGAATCAGGGTTGATCTGGCTGGATGGTCTGCTCACGCTGCCGGATGAAAGTGGACGCGAGAGATTGTTGTGCCACTTCTCGCATCACAAGGATCTCGCCACGCGGCTTGAGCGCGGGCTGCTGATGTACAACGATGAGAAAAAAGAATTCGAACGGCTGATGTCGATCCCAGTGGAATGGCCGCTCGCGCCATCGGGCTTTTCCCAGCCAGGCCGATGGAAAGATGGCGGGATTGAATACATCTACTTCAACAATCCGTATCCGAACGTGCGCGTGCGGGCGGATCTGAAGAGTCTGAAGGATTTGTCGAGCTGGGAAGCGTTCACGCCGCTCGCGACGGGCGCGCGGTTCGATGGAAAGTCGACGAAGCTTGAGAAGTCTGACGGCAAAATCGTCTGGGGCTGGAAGCGCGACACGCAGCCATTGAACTCCAAGCAACAGAAGGAACTGATCGATGCGGGCTTGATGAAGCTCGAAGATTCGCCACAGTTTCTGCGAGATGCAGACACCAACAAACCTATCCTGATGCACGGCGGATCGTGCCATTGGAACGAGCATCGAAAAGCGTACGTGATGATCGGCCTGGAAGGTGAAGGCACATCATTCCTCGGCGAAGTCTGGTACGCCGAAGCCCCGCAACCGACCGGTCCGTGGAAGCTCGCGAAGAAAGTCGTCACGCACAACAAGTACAGCTTTTACAATCCGGTCCATCATCCATTTTTTGATCAGGAAAATGGCAAGCTGATCTACTTCGAAGGCACGTACGCAACGACGTTCAGCGGCACGGAAATCGCCACGCCGCGCTACGAATACAATCAGATCATGTATCGCCTGGATCTTTCCGACCCGCGACTGAAATCGGTTCAGGAAAATCGGTAATCTCCACTTGAACAAAAACGTCCCCGTCATGCTGAGGTACTCCGAAGCATCTGGCTCACTTCGCGACTCGGCCAGATGCTTCGGAATCCCTCAGCATGATAGAGCGAGGCGGCATCGCGGGATGATTCCGCTGCGCGTGATGGTGGTGCTGTTCATCGGCATGATCGCGCTGCTCGCCTGGTGGACCCATCGCGAAACTCGACCGACAACCACCGACGGCCGAACGGAAATCGTCGCGTGGGGCATCACGTTTCTGGGCGAAGATGTCTACGGCCTGGTCAATCGTTTCGAGCAGGAAAATCCGCAGTACAAGGTGATCATCAGTTCCAGCGCCGAGCGCGATTCGACCAGCGATTCGCAGCGACTGCTCAGCGCAATCGCCGGCGGCGTGCCGCCGGACGTCGTGTTCTTCTCGCGATTCGCCACCGGTGAATGGGCCTCGCGCCGGGCGCTGGCGGATCTGTCGTCGATGATCGCGGAACAGGATCCGAACGATCCGCGGCGAATCGATCTGTCCGAGTATCACCCATGGGCGCTGGCCGAGGGAAGTTACAAGACGCCCGGCAGCGAGGGGCCGGATCGCATCTACGGCATTCCGACCACCGGCGACATTCGCATCCTCTATCTCAATCCGAACATCCTGCGGCAGGAGGGCTTGGTCGATGAGGCCGGCAATCCACGTCCGCCGAAAACGTGGGAAGAGCTGCGCGATTACACGAATCGTCTGACGACATTCAAATCTCCCGGCGACAAATCCAGCGGCATCGCGCGGCTCGGCTTCGCACCGAACTTCGGGAACAGTTGGCTGTATCTCTACGCCTGGCAAGCGGGTGGCGAATTTCTCAGCAAAGACCGCACGCGCGTGACGATGGATTCGCCGCCGGTGCAGCGCGCTCTGAAGTTCATGACCGACCTCTGCGACGACGTGGGCGGCGTGCGCCAGATCAACAAATTTCAGGACAGCTTGGCCGGCGAAAGCACCGGCGGAAGTTTCCGCGCCAGCCTGGGCGGCGGTGATCTGGATCCGTTTCTGCGCGGCGTGGTCGCGATGAAGATCGATAATGACTACGCGCTTCGTTCGATCGCCGAGTGGAAGCCGAACATGGATTTTCTGATCGCGCCGCCACCCATGCCGGCCGACGAGCTGGCGAAAGGTCGCAAGCCGGTCACCTGGGCGGGCGGGTTTTCGCTGGTGATCCCGGAGACCAGCCGCAACAAGGACGGCGCGTTCAAGCTGATTCAATTCCTCACGAGCTGGGAAGCGACGCAACTCCTCGAGCAAGGCAAGCGCGAACGGCGGCAAAGCGAGGGGCGGATGTATCTGCCCGAAGGCTACGCCAATCGCGTGTATTCGCAGCGGCTGATCAAGCAATACATCTTCGACGATCCGCGCGTGCCCAGGACATTCAAGGATGCGTACCGCGTGATCGACCAGCTCACGCCCGACACGCTCACGCGCCCGGTCACGCCGGTGGGGCAGTTGCTCTGGAACAAACACGTGCGTGCGTATGAGGCGGCGGTCAGTCACGAATTTGCCGACGATGCGAAGCGGGCGGGCGCGGATGAAATCGATTACGTGCTGAAGTCAATGCAGGGGCAGGTGCAGGAACAGTTGGACGAAGCGCTGACACCGCCGCCGCCGACGAAGGTTCTATGGGGACCGTTCTTCGTGATGTACTTCGCACTGCTCATGTTGCCGTTTATCGCGATGTGGATCGTCTATCGACGCAATCGCCGCACATCGGGTTATCGCGCGCGAGAGATTGGCGCGGCTATGCTGTTTCTCTCGCCGTGGGTGATCGGCTTCGCCGTCTTCGTTGGCGGGCCGATCCTGTTCAGTATTTTGATTTCGTTCACGCGATACGATGCGCTCTCCGAAGCGCGATATGTCGGCGCGCAGAATTATCGCCAGGTGTTCAACGATCCGACGTTCTACAAGTCCGTCGGCAACACGATGTTCATGCTGATGCGCGTGCCGCTGATGATGGCCGTGAGCTTAGGGATAGCATTGGTGCTGAATCGCTCGATCCGCGGCATCGGCTTTTATCGCACCGCGTTCTACATGCCCGCGATCGTACCGATGGTGGCGGCCAGCTTGCTGTGGGCGTGGCTTTTCAATCCGGTGCAGGGGCCGATCAACGCGGTGCTGCAATGGGCGTTCGGCGTCGCGCCGCTGTGGCTGAACGACCCCGCGTGGAGCAAACCCGCGCTGGTCATCATGAGCCTCTGGACCGCCGGCGCCGGCATGGTGATCTGGCTCGCGGGTTTGCAAGCGATTCCGCCGCAGTTGTATGAGGCCGCGAGCATCGACGGCGCCGGCCCGATGCGGCGCTTCTGGCACATCACCATCCCGATGCTCAGCCCGTACATTCTGTTCAACCTGATCATCGGCATCATCGGAACGATGCAGATCTTCGGCGAAGCGTACATCATGACCTCCGGCGGACCGAACGATTCGACGCTCTTCTACGCGTACGACCTGTTCAAACAAGCGTTCCAATACTTCCGCATGGGCTACGCCAGCGCCCTGGCATGGATCCTGTTTCTCATCGTGCTCGTGCTCACCCTGATCGAGTTGTGGCTCAGCCGAAAGTGGGTGCATTATGAGCAAGGGTGAGCGCTCATTTTTGCGATACATCGCCGCGCGCGGTTGGGCGCACGTGCTGATGCTCACGTTCGCGATGATGTTTCTGTTTCCGTTTCTGTGGATGATCGGCACGAGCCTGAAGACGGACGAGGAACTGACGGAAGGCCATACGCTGCCGCAGTGGCCGAGCTTTCGGGAGAGTTCGCCGTATGCGAGATCAGTTCCGACGATCGTGAAGCCGGCGGATCTGTCGGACGAGAAGTGGGCGACGATCTTGCCGAAGCTGCAAGCCGTTGCGCGTCAGCGGGTCACGACGGATGA
>JACMJD010000710.1 GCA_014380825.1 Phycisphaerae bacterium
CAGCAAGCCGCACGTAATCATGAAGAAGGACAAGGTTACCGGCGCCACGCTCGAGCCCATCGAGTACCTCGTCGTCGACGTTGCCGAGAAAAACATGGGCGGCGTGATGGAGCTGGTCGGCAACCGCAAGGGCGAGCTGGTCCGAATGGACAACCGTGAAGGCCAGGTACACTTGGAGTTCACGATCCCCGCGCGCGGCCTGATCGGTCTGCGCACCCGCATGCTCACCGCGACGCAAGGCACGGCAATCATGCACCACAACTTCCACGAATACGCGCCGCAGCGCGGCAATGTCCCGAGCCGCGCGAACGGCGTGATGATCGCCTCCACCGGCGGGAATGCCAACGCGTTCGCCCTCAACAACCTCCAGGAACGCGGCACGATGTTCATCGAGCCCGGCATCCCCGTTTACGAAGGCCAGATCGTCGCCGAGAACGCGCGCGACAGCGACATGACGGTCAACCCGACGACCGCGAAGAAGCTGACGAATATGCGCACGACGAGCAGCGACGAGAACATCATCCTGAAACCCGCGCGCAAGATGACGCTGGAGCAGGCGCTGGAATACATCGAAGAAGACGAGCTAGTCGAAGCGACGCCGCAGAGCATTCGGTTGCGCAAGGAACTGCTCACGGAGAACCAGCGGAAAAAGGCGGGGCGAAGCAAGGCGAGCGAGACGGTGGAGGTCTGACGGGAGGATTGAATGGCGGAATACAAAGCGATCATCAAGCGCGATGGCGATTGGTACATCGGTTGGATCGAAGAAATCCCCGGCGTGAACTCGCAGGGCAAGACGCGTCAGGAGCTGATCGAGAATCTCCAGTCGGCACTAACTGAAGCGCTGGAGTTCAACCGCGCCGAAGCCAAGTCTGCCGCCGCGGGTGAATTCGAAGAAGCGACGATTACGGCATGAAGCGTCGCGACTTCCTCGCTCACTTGACACGTCACGGATGCGTGCTGCTTCGAGAAGGCGCGAAGCACTCGTGGTGGGTGAATCTTGCGAACAACAGGCGATCTGCGGTTCCTCGACACAGCGAGGTCAACGATCACCTGTGCCGCAAGATTTGTCGTGACCTCGGCATCGAACCGCCGCGATGACTTCTACCTGGGCGCATTTTTCGTGGGTACACGTGGCTGCACTGATAGGATGAGCCAATCTGACCATCGTTCATCAGGAGAGGGAGGCCCTCAATGTCACAATGTGTAATTCGGTGCTTGCCGGGATGGACGTGCGGGATCGTCGCAGCCGGCTCACTCTTCGGTTACTCGCACATCGCTAGTGCCAGCAACATCTGGGACGGCGGTGGCGGCGCCGATCGACGGTGGAGCAATCCGCTCAACTGGAGCGATGACCAACTGCCGAGCAATTCGGGCACGCTCGTACTGTTGGGCAACAGCACGCAGAGTTTGTTCACCGCAACCGGCGGCGTGCCGAACAGTAGTTTCTCGCACATCGAGGGAACAAACTTCAGCATCGCGGCCGGCTCGTTCAACAGCGCGCTCGGCATCGCCGACAACGGGCGCATCGTCGGCGGCGTATTCGGCTTGCCACTCGCGACGGCGGGTAATGTCCAGTTCGATCCACCGACCGCGAACGGGATCTCCTTTCAGTCGATCGTTCAGCAGCCCGGTGCAGTGACAAACGTGGTGATTGGCAGCGGCCCGACTTCTGCGGGCGGCATGTATTCGGCCCAACCGACTCTCGCGTACACCGGCACCACCACCATTAATCACGGCAGCCTTGTTCTGGGTGCCCTTGGATCCCGCGTCAACACGTCCAGTCAAGGTAATTACAAAATCAGTTCAGGCGCGTCGTTGGTTGCCAGCGGCACGATCGGTCTGACGGCAGGCGGTCGGATCGATAACGCCGGCACGATCAGCACGTCGGGCGACGGGCCAACCGCCGCGCTGAACATCATTGGCGATTTGCGAATGCTGGCTGGTTCGACAACGGAAATCTGGGTGAATTTCACGGAGCGATGGTTCAACGCCGTTAATGCTTCTGGACTTCTCGACCTGAGCAACGGATCAGATACCTTGCTGGTACGAGTCAGCGGATTCCTCCAGCCGGGACAACAAAGCGCACTGCTCAGCACATACGGCTCGCGCGTGGGCGAATTCGACAACGTCGTCGGCCTGCAACCGTGGATGTCGATTGCGTACACGTCCGCGCCGAACGCGGGGCCGGGGCAGGTGCTGCTGATCGTTCCGGAGCCGGCGTCTTCGGTGCTGGGTGTCGGCGCGCTGTCGCTGCTCGCGTCGCGACGACGAAGGCTCACTGAGGCTTCGCGAGTTGCTCAGCCAGCACGCGCTTCAGAACTTTTCCTGTCGGTGAGCGGGGCAGGTCATCGACGAAGAAAATTTCCCTCGGGATTTTCCACTGCATCAAGCCTTGATCGCGGCAGAAATCACGCAACTCCGAATCCTTCGGCTTGGCTTGGCCTTCCTTCAGCGTGATGAACGCGACGACGACTTCACCTCGCGACGGATCTTTCTTTCCGAGCACCGCAGCTTCCATCACCGCCGGGTGCTTCATCAGCATTTCTTCGATCTCACGCGGCGATGCCTTTTCGCCGGCGACGATGATCAAATCCTTTTTCCGTCCGGTGACATAGAGGAATCCGTCTTCGTCGAATCGGCCGAGGTCACCGGTTTTGAAGAATCCGTCGGCGGTGAGCGCGGCGCCGGTCTCTTGTGGGAGGTTGTAATAACCTTGCATCACCATCGGGCCCTTCAACCAGATTTCGCCGGACTGACCTTGCGGCAACGGGTTGCCGTCATCGTCGACGATCTTGATCTGCATGCCCGGCAGCGGCGTGCCGACGCTGCCGGCGCGATGTTTCTGCGGCACGTTCATCGTCGCGACCGCAGCCGTCTCGGTCAGGCCGTAGCCTTCGTAGATGTTCGTGTTGAAGCGCTTCATGAAGGCTTCGCGAATCGGATTGGGCAAGGGCTCGCCGCCGCTGATCAGCGCGTAGATCGATTTGAAATCGTCCGCCGTCGCGTTCTTCAGGTGCGCGATCGCGCCAAACATGCTCGGCACGCCGAACATCAGCGAGACTTTATGCTCCTTGATCGCGTTGAGCGTCGCGACCGGACTGAACCGCGCGATGTAAATCACCGTCGCGCCCAGTTGGATCGGCGCGATCATCATGGCCGTCATCCCGAACGCGTGGAACAGCGGGATCACGCCGAGAAACTTGTGGCCGGGTTGCAGTTGCGCCTGCTCGATCGCGGCGTCGACATCGCTCTGCACGTTGCCGTACGTCAGCATCACGCCCTTGGGCAACCCGCTCGTGCCGCTGGTGTACATGAGCACCGCCAGATCGTTGGCGCTCGGCGACGGGAACTTCGGCTGGATCGCGGGCGGTGTCTGCGGAAGTGCGGTGAGATCGATGATGTTCAGCCGCGCGTCCTTCAATCTCGGCGCGAGTTGCGGGATGGTGACGACCGTGTCGATCCCGCTGTCGGCGATCACGTGGGCGATTTCGCGCTCGCCCAGAAGATAATTGATCAGCACCACGCTCTTGCCCGCGAGCAGCGTTCCGTAGAAACTGGCGACAAAGCCGGCGCCGGCGGGAAGCAACAGCCCCACGTGCGGCTTTTTGGTCTGGGCGGAGAGATACATCCCCAGCCCCGAAGCCATCGCCGCAATCTGCTGGTATGTGTATTGCCCGCGATCATCGATGATCGCAGTCGCCTGTGGCTGACGCGTGGCCTGTGTAAATAGCGGTTCGACGAGCATTCTTTCACGTTATATCGCAAGAGGCATGGATGCGAAACTCAAACTCCGGACGGATTTTTACCGCCACGCTTTACGTCCACGTGGCGCTGTTTTTGATCAGTGGGTGCGGCCCTGACAAAAAAGCAAAGACACAA
>JACMJD010000711.1 GCA_014380825.1 Phycisphaerae bacterium
CCTTTTCCGACGAGCACGGGCAGGCCGGCTTCGATCGCTTTGCTCGCCAGCGGGACGTGGAGAAGCGTCGGCGCGCAGATGATCACGCAATCGACTTCCGCGCGGTTCAGCGCCTCGTCGAAATCGGTGAAGCTGTCCGCTTCAGTCAATCCGGTGATTTTCCGCGCGCTCGCAAGTGCGTCGAGGCTCATATCGCACAGCGCCGCCGGCGTGAATCCGGTCGCTTCATTGCACAACTTCAGCGGCCATTCGCCGCGATTGGCGACGCCGACGTGTAACACGCGAAGCAGTTTTTTCTCGGTCATCGTGATCATGATAAGTTCGGTTTCGTCGCGCGGAACTCGTCGGCGAGCTCCTTGAACTCGCTCGGGCTCCATTGGTCATCGCGATACAGGATTCGGTAATTGAACTTCAGCGATTCGCCGCGCGCGACCGTCACCGGTGCGTGAAACAGGAACGCGGCGTTCATGTAATTGAACCCGTTGCCGGATTTGTTGTACCACGCCACCGGCGAGCGCGGATTGCCCGGATGATCGATCATCCCGATCGATACGCGTTGCCCGACTCCGCCATCCACCGCCGCCTGCATCACGGTCCAATCGTGCGGTTGACCGGCGAGGCTCGCGACGGTGTCGCCATTCGGCAGCAGGAAATTTACATCATGCAGCTCGCGCGCCGCGCGATAAGACAGCCCGCCGTATCCACCCCACGTTGTGTAGGGCGTTCGGTCGAGCGTCAGATCCTTTTCCGCGCGCAGCTCGCATGACCAGCCGATCACGCCGCGTCCGAACGTGATCTGTCGGCGTTCATCGATCGCCAGGCCGGTAGCTTCCGAATCCCACCGAACGCGATGCGTCACCCGCGCGCGATCGCGATCGATGATCTCGCATGCTGGATCGCTCGCCGATTTCTGCACGCCGAACGGCGATTGCTCTTCCCAGAAATTCGTGCCGTTGACAAATTTGATGGTGAACCAGATTCCGCGATGCCAGACATGATCCGACATCTCAAACCCCGTCAGCCGATGCCCGGCCGAGGTGACGAGCGGATGAATGCACGCTTTGGGCAGACCACCCCAGCGATACGTTGCGCCCGTCGACACGCCGATCGAATCGCCGAACGTCTGACTGAAAGAGGCGGGGCTCATTGCTTGTTCACCGAAGTCGAAGTGTGGGGAGAACGGCTCGCGATCGAGGTGGCCGGCTCCAACCACAGCGCGGTCGTGATGATCCGCGGGTAATAGCGGCTGCCCTTCGCGACGCCGCTGACGAACTGATCCGAGCACGCCCAGAAACTGCTGCCATCGGTTTGCCACGCGACGTGCGCTGCATCGGCGCGCTCGAAAATCGCCCGCACCTTCGAATCGTGGTCCAGTTCGAACACATTTCTCGCCACGTGCTGGAACAAGGCGATCTTGCTCATCCACGAGTTGTTGGATGTGCTTGACAGCTTGATCCCGCCATCGTCGAACAGGTTCTTCGTGTTCGGCTGCGCGAGCAGCGCGGCGGTGTGCTCCTTCAGCGCATCGAGCATCGCGGAGAACGATCCGTTCGGATCGAGCGCGTCGGCATGTTGCCAGACCAGCGGATACAGCAGCCCTTCGATCGCGGGAAGGATGCGCGACGCGTATCCCGGATTATCCCTTTCAAACACGGCCGGAATCGTGCCGTCCGACTGAACCTGCGCGACGATGGTTTCGGCTACGAGCGATGCGTGCTGTCGCCAGGGATTTTCCGTGCCAGGCTCATCACCCAGATCGGTGAACATCATTTCCAGTGCGAGATACGTCGCCCAGCATTTGACGGCGATATAGAGATTGTTGCGCGTCTGCGCCAGCGAATGATCGAGCGAGTCGTACGTCGTGATCTCGGCGCCATCTTCGCAGCGAGTCGAATCGTATTGCGCGAAACCAAGATCGCCGCCGCGGTTGAGCATGCTCTGGCCGCACGCTTCGATGGTCGCACGATTCTTCCGCAGCCAACCGAGATCGCGCGTGTGCCTCACATAGCACGCCGCCAGCAGCA
This sequence comes from Phycisphaerae bacterium, assembly GCA_014380825.1. The sequence continues at coordinate 2,025 of JACMJD010000711.1, forward strand.
CCCAGTTGCAGAGCTGTTCCTGCGTCATGTAACTGAAGCAGCCGGTGAGGTTCGACAATTCGTAACTGCTCGTTCCGAACCCGCTGAAGTTGTTGTGCGCGCCCATGTCGTGACAGAAGCTCAGGCCGCCCGGCGCGACGCTCGTGCCGTGCTGCGAGAGTTTGATCTCATCGCAATAGCTGTAATAGCGCACGAAATTGTCGAGCAGGTTTCGCACGACCCACGGGTTGTGCTTCAGTTCCCAGAAAGCGTGATCGATGCTGAGGTCGAGCGTATTCATCATGCAATACTCGCCCTCGTTCACGATCCAGAACGGTTGGCCGGCCACCTCGAGTAACTGCGTGCTGCCGTAATAGCTGCGCGTGCCGTGGGCGATGAGAAATTGCTGATCTTGCGATAAGCCGCTGTCGAGCAATTTCGCATCGAGCTGGTTTGCCCGCGCGCGCAGATCCGCTGAATGATCCAGCGCTGTAAGCAGCACTTCGCTGAGGCTCGCATAGCTGCGCGTGTAGAAGTAATGACCTTCCAATTCCGTTGTGACCACGCCGTCCAGATACGCGCCGATCGCCAGAACCAGGGTTCGCTTCTCACCGGGCGGAACTTCGAACGCTAATCCAGCGCACGTGCCCAGGCTGTGAACAGGATTTGCGTCGGTTAGTCCCTCGGCCACCGACCAGCGCTGCACGGCGAACAGTCCGGTTCGATCTTTCGACACCCTGGCATTGGAAATGTCATCTTCTTCAATCACACCCAGGACGCCCAGCGAGCGTTTCCAGCCGAAACCGACGCGGGCCGGATGTTTGCTCGCACCGTCGTCGCAGCGAAGCAGGCGGGCGCCGGGATCGATAAAGTCGATCGCGAAAATTGCGGTCTTGGTCGAATCGCCGGTGCGGTTGTCGACCGTCAGCGTTCCGATGATCGCCGGCAGGATGCTCAATCGCAGGCTATCGGAATCGCTGGTGGGTTCGGGGATCGAACCGAACGGCGTGTGCAGCGCGAAGGTGAAATCCGGCGTCGCCCAGGTGTCGGTCGCCCAGCCGTAGTGCCGGGAGATTTCGTCCTTCGAATAGAAGCTGACCGAGGGCGTGGCCGGATGCGCGCCGTCGGCATGGAAGTCGGCCGCGGAGACCGCGCTTTGCGCATTCGACGATCGCGCGAACGGCAAACACTTGATCGACTCGCGCGACTTTCGATCGCCACGCTTCACGCCGATAAACAGATTCTGATTCGCTGGCCGACCGATCTCAACACCGATGCCGCCGCCCGTGCCGAAGTGGCCGCACGTGAAACTCATGAACGCGCCCATCGGCGAGTGCTGCGCGTTGAAGTTGATGTTGCCCTCAAAG
>JACMJD010000712.1 GCA_014380825.1 Phycisphaerae bacterium
CCGCTGGCCTTCATGCGCGGTCGAACGCTGAACGACAGCGTGATCATTTTGGACGAAGCGCAAAATACGACCGCCAGCCAGATGCTGATGTTTTTGACGCGACTGGGCAATGAAAGCAAAATGATCGTGACCGGCGACGTGACGCAGATCGACCTGCCGCCGAATCAGCAAAGCGGCTTGATCGATGCGCTGAGCAAGTTGAAGGGAATAAAAGGGATCGCGACGGTCGAACTGGAAAAAGGCGACATCGTTCGACATAGATTAGTTCAGAACATCGTGAACGCATACGAGCGAAGTAGCGAGCGAACCGACGATCGACCGAGGGATTGGACACAGCGAAGCGCTGAAGAGAATAAACCCCGATGATTGGTTCTCGAAAAATGTCCAGCCGGCGTTCGGAGATTCGAAAGAATCGTCCGGACACCACCAACAAGTGGCTGGCGAAAGCGCGCGCGGATGGCCGGATGGTGTCCGTGTGGATCGCGATCGGCTTTTTCGCCGTCGCGTCGACCATCGCGATGATGCGCGAAAACGTTGTGCCGTATCGTCCTGGCCAGTGGGCGCCGCACGACATTGTCAGCCGCGTGCAGTTCACCTCGTTCGATCCGAAGCGTCTTGTGAAGGCGCAGGAAGAGCGCCGCGAAAAAGAGCCACGCGTCTACAGCAGCAACGTCGATGTGTGGGCCAATCTACAGACGTACCTGAGCAGTCTGCCCGATCGAGTGACAGGCAACTCCTATTCGCAGCTCTCGGAAAAACTTCGCAACGCGCTGGATCAGGCGACGCTCGCCAAGATTCAGGATTACGCGCCGGCCGATCGTCGCAATGCGTGGAACGAATCGGTTCAGGCGTACGTGAAGGCGATTCGAGATCTGAAGCTGGTGATCCTGCCCGACAAGGGCCGCAACGACGAACTGGGCCGCGCGATCGTGGTCGAGCTGGACGGCCAGAACAAACAGGTGCGCGGCGAAGACACGTACACGCCTGCCATGCGCGAAGAGCTGGCACTGAAGCTCAACAAGCTGGCGACGGACAATTTCTTCCTGGCGCTTCAGCCGAAGATCGTCGGAATCACGCTGGACGAGATCAAGCCGACGCATAACCTGGACGAAGCCGAGACAACCGAGGCCCGCAACCGCGCCGCCAGCCGCGTCCCGCAAAGCGCAGCCGTTGTCACGTATCCAGCCAATTTGCGCTTCGTCGAAAAAGGCGAGATCTCGATCGAGGACTATCAGCTCCTGCGCGCCGAGAACAACGAATTCCTCGCCCAGCTTGGTCCGAAGCTCACGCTCGCGCGAGTTGGTCTGGTCGGGTGCGTCCTGCTGCTCACGGTCGGACTTGCGGCGTACACGCTGAAATTCCAGCCGCGCGTCGTGCGAAATCACATGCGCGCGATTGCGATCGCCGCACTGCTGGCGACAACATTGCTGCTGGCGCAGCTTGCCGCGATCGGATCGAGCCCGCTTTACGTCTTCGGTATCGCGCCGACCATCCTCGTTGCGATGATTCTTGCGATCGCTTACGACCAGCGGTACGCGGTCGGCATCGCCAGCATGCACGCGGTGATGGTCACGATCAATCTGAACGCGCCGCTGAGCTTCCTGCTGATCGCCTGGGCGGGGATCGCGACGTGCGCGCTGCTGCTGGATGATGTCCGCACGCGCAGCAAGCTGATCGAGATCGGCGGCGCCGCGGCGCTGGCGATGATCGTCACCACTGTGATGGCGGGCCTCGTGCAGTTCGATCCGCCGCGATACATCATGCTGAACAGCCTGTACACCGGCGCCGCGGGATTGGCCGTTGGATTTATCGTGCTGGGCATTCTGCCGTTC
>JACMJD010000713.1 GCA_014380825.1 Phycisphaerae bacterium
ATACATTGACGCGTGGTTGGCGTGGCCCCTCATCCGGGCGTCCCGGTCGCCTCCCCCCCCACGCCGCGAGCGGCGAATCAGTAGAGCGGTCCTAAAACCAGTCGCGGATCCGGATAAATCTCCAGCGCCGCGGATCGGTCCGCTTCACTCACCACCCCCGGCATGTCCGGCTTCGTCGGCTTCTCATAACTCAATTGAAAGTGCAGATGCGGATTCCATCCGCCGTTCTCGTGACGGTCGCCGAGGTACGCGATCACATCACCCGCGCGAAACGAATCGCCCGCATCTCGCAGCTCGATCGAAGCTTTCGACAGGTGGCCCCACAGCGCGAACAACTCGACGCCATTCAACTCATGCCTGGTAATAATCGTATACCCATAGTCACCGGCCGCGGCGTTGTACCCTTGCAGGAAAACTGACCCCTCAAAAAACGCCCGACACTCCGTCCCGACTGGCCCGCCAATGTCGATGCCCACGTGAATGCACCTGGCTGCCTCGCGAAACAGCTCGGTCGTGTAAATTGCCCGCTTCTCGTTGTATCTCCCGATTGCGTAAGGCGAGGTTGAAGCACGAAAAGCTTCCGGATCGTTCTCGAAGTCGAAGAGTTCGTACTTTGGCGGAAGAGCAATCACCGGATGAAACGAGTATTGTGAGAAGTTGACCATCGGTCACGCGTTCCTACCAAAGCTTCCACCAAGGTTTCGTCGCGCGAATCTCCGCCGGGCGAGGCGGACCGAATCGAAAGACTTCGACGCCTCGCGTATTGGTGTCGGGATACTTCAGTCCAAGCCTCCGCATAAAATCGACCAGCTGCCAATCATGTCCGATCGCAAACTCATCGTCGTGAAACGCTTTCGACTTGCCGAGTGATTCAAGATCCCACTCAACCAGATATGGTGCGACGGATGAAGCATCAACGCCTTCCCAATGCGCGGCGACCTTAGTTGGATCGCCGGACCAATCTCGTTTTTGTTCTGGAGTGAGTTCGCCCCAGTACGCCGGGATCGGATTGAAGTGATCGACCTCGTCACCGTTGTCATAAAGTGTGTACATCCAGAGATCGCCATCATGGATGTGAAACGCGAAGGAAGCCGTAGCCAGGCGTTGCGAAAGAAAACAAGCGAGGTCATCGTGTTCTGCAAACCCGCCGGGCAGCGTTGCTGCAACTCGCTGGTCGTCGGTCACCAGCACTCGCAACATGTCTTCCTCTGCGATCGGAACTTCCGTGTCGAACTGAATGCGATTCTTCGTCGCGTAATCGTTCAGGGCCGCGAGAAACTCTTTACGGGGCGCGTGATGTACCGCGATGACTGACAAGAATAAGCCCATGTGCCGCCCCCCATTGTTTACAGCACTTCCGTCGCCCGCGGATAACTGCCCAGCACCGTGAGCTGCAAGCAATGCTGTTTCGCCCCTGCGATGGCTTCACGCATCTTGGGATCGTCGCTGTGCCCTTGGGCATCGATGAAGAAGTAATACTCCCAATTTGTTTTCTGGCTCGGGCGCTTCTCGATGTCGGTCAGGTTGATGCCGCTGTCGCGGAAGACGTCCAGCACTTCAGCCAGCGCGCCGGGTTTGTGGGCGGTCGTGAACATGATGGCGGTTTTGTCGTCGCCGGATTTGCGCGCGGGTTCGACGCCGATGACGAAGAACCGCGTGATGTTGTCCGGGTTGTCTTCGATGTTTTCGAAGAGCACGTGAAGATCGTACAGCTCGCCCGCCAGCGCCGATCCGATCGCGGCGCTGCCGGGTTCGCGCGACGCGAGTTCGGCCGCCACGCTGGTGCTGGCGACGGGCGTCACCTCGCGGCCCTTGACTGTCGCAGCCAACCACTTGCGGCACTGCGTGAACACTTCGGGCTTGGAATAAATCCGCTTGATCTGCTCCCACGGTTCCTTGGCCAGCAAATTGTGATGGATTGTCGTGTTCACTTCGGCGCAGATCTTGGCGCTGGATGCGAGGAACGAATCGAGCGTGTCGACCACGCCGCCGTGGATGCTGTTTTCGACCGGGACCATCCCCAGGTCGATGTGCTTGCGCACGACTTCGTCGAACACGCTGGGGATATCGATGAGCGCGACGTAATCGACCGATTGCCCGAACTTCACAACCGCCGCCGCGTGCGAGAACGAGCCTTCCGGGCCGAGGAAGCCGATGCGCAGCGGCTTCTCCAGTGCGAACGATCCGCTCATCAGCTCGCGATACACCGCCTCAAGTGATCGATTCGGCAATGGACCGCGGTTCAGCTCACGAATCCGCGCCAGCACCATCTTCTCGCGATCGGGCGCATAGATTGGCGTGTTGTGCTGCTGCTTGAGCTTGCCAACTTCGACGACTACTTCGGCACGACGGTTGATCAGCTCGACGAGCTGCGAATCGATCGCGTCGATCTGCGCGCGAAGCAACGAGAGTTTCGCGTCGGGATGTTCCGGTGTTTCGGACATGCTTCGTCTCTTGCCGCTTGCGGCGTCGCAGATCGGGCAACGCGAGTCGCTGCATCTGCGACGCCGCAAGCGGCGATACTCGTCAATCCAACGCGTGCTTCAGGCTCGCGATCAGATCCTTCACATCTTCGACACCCACCGACAGTCGCACCAATCCGTCATCAATCCCAATCTCCTTCCGTCGCGCCGGCGGAATGCTCGCGTGCGTCATGAGCGCGGGATGATCGACCAGGCTTTCAACGCCACCAAGACTCTCGGCCAGCGTGAACAATGTGCAGCGTTCGAGGAATCTCCGCGAGCGTTCGATCCCGCCATCCATGATCATCGTGACGATCCCGCCGCCGGTTTGCATCTGACGTTTCGCGATTTGGAACTGCGGGTGCGATTCGAGGTGCGGGTAGATCACGCGTTTGATGTCGTTGCGTGATTCAAGGAACTTCGCGATTTCGATCGCGCTCTGTCCCGATCGTTCCAGCCGCAAAGCAAGCGTCTTCACGCCTCGAAGCGCGAGGAAACAATCGAACGGCGAAAGAATTCCGCCGACGGAATTTTGCAGGAACGTCAGCCGCTCGATCAGTTGCGCGTTAACGCCGACGATCGCGATGCCGCCGATCATGTCGCTGTGGCCGTTGAGGAATTTCGTCACGCTGTGGACGGTGATATCGAACCCGAGCGAGATCGGCCGCTGGTTGAACGGCGTGGCGAACGTGTTGTCGGCGACGGTCAGAATATCGCGGCCTTTTGCGAGCTTCGCGATCGCCGAAAGGTCCGCGAGTTTCAACAGCGGATTGCTCGGCGTTTCGATCCAAATCATCCTGGTTTTGGGCGTGATCGCTTTCTGGATCGCGCCCAGATCAGTTTGATCGACGTAAGTGAAATCCAGTCCAGCGCTTTTACGCCGCACGCGCTCGAACAGGCGGTACGTTCCGCCATACAAATCGTCGCCGCAGACCACGTGCGCGCCGCTGTCGAGCAATTCCAGAACGGTCGCCGTTGCGTTGCATCCGGATGCGAACGCGAATCCCGCCTGCCCGTCTTCCAGGTCGGCCACGCACCGCTCGAACGCCCAGCGCGTCGGATTATGGCTTCGGCCATAATCGAGACCTTTGTGTACGCCGGGCGATTCCTGGGCGTACGTGCTACTGACATAAATCGGCGGCATTACCGCGCCGGTCGATGGATCGGGCAATTGTCCCGCGTGAATTGTCCGCGTCGCAAACTGCGGACGCGGGCCGTCGTACGGCAGCGCGCGGTTCGTGGGTAATTTTGCGTCGGTGGTCTTCATTCAGTTCCTCGCTTGAACGCGGGGCAGTCTAATCGGTCCGAATTGACACACAAAGCTGAGCCCGCGAGATCTACAACCCCGAGCCGGCGGGTTGCGACGCGGACTGAGAACTCCCGCCCGACTGTCCCGGACTGAAGAAAACGCTGAGCGTTTCGGGCGTGCCACTCGCCCGGTCGAACAGTCGCTTGCCGCCATCGCGCTGAGAAATCCATCCGTCGTTTCGATCAATTAGCGTCGACGTGTTGTTCCACGGCGTGAATGTCGCGATGCGATCGGTGCCAACTTTAACGTCCACGTCGTACGCCTCGAGCGGACGCGATTCTTCGATCTCCCCCAGGTCGGCAGTCCAGCGGCCCATCAGGCTGCCCGGCGAATCTTGCGTATACATCCTCACGCTCCAGCGCGCACCGGGACCGCGCGAGTACGGCACGAGGTGCGCGCACAAATGCAAGTAGTCACGATCCGCCAGTCGAATGGTCGACTGATCAATCTTCTTCGGCCGCCGTGCGTCGCTCTGTTCGACGCCGTTGGACGCGCATCCAACAATGAACCCCGCGCAGAGCAATCCGATCAGAACTCGCCCACCTGTCCTCATGCTCACTCCTCCCTTTGCGGATGCAGCGCTTCCCACAGCGTGCCCAGCAGTTGATCCAGACCCTGATGACTCGCGCCGGAAATCGCCAGGATTTCCTTTTCCGGCAGCGCGTTCATCAACTCATCCAACGCCTCATCATCCGAAGCAAGATCGATCTTGTTGGCCGCGATCAGCTCGTGCTTCTGCGCCAGCTCCGGGCTGAACGCTTCCAGCTCGCCGCGAATCTTCCGGTAATTGTCGGCGGGCTTCGAACCGTCCATCGGATACAGATCGAGCATATGGACGATGATCTTCGTCCGCTCGATGTGCTTCAAAAACGCGTGACCCAAACCCGCGCCGTGCTGCGCGCCTTCGATCAAACCCGGGATGTCGGCGATGACGATCCGCCGTTCGCCCGAAAGTCCGGCGATGCCGAGCTGCGGGGTCATCGTCGTGAAAGGGTTGTCGGCAATCTTCGGGCGGGCGACCGAGATCACGCTGAGCAGCGTGCTCTTGCCGGCGTTGGGCAGGCCGACCAGGCCGACGTCGGCGATCAGCTTCAGCTCCAGCCGCAGGTTCCGCTCGCCGCCTTCAGTGCCGGGTTCGGCATATCGCGGCGTCTGGTTGGTCGACGATTTGAAATGCCAGTTCCCGCGCCCGCCGTGTCCACCCTTGGCGATGACAACGCGTTTCTCGGGCTGATCCAAATCGGCGATCAGCATGTCCTTGTCGATATCAAACACCATCGTCCCCGGCGGCACGGGAACGATCAGATCCTCTCCGCCCTTGCCGTACATCTTCTTGCCCATGCCCGACTGCCCGCGCTGCGCGAGCCAATGATGTCGGCCGGCGAAGTCGAGCAGAGTGTTCTTGTTCGGATCGGAAACAAAAATCACCGACCCGCCGTCTCCTCCGTCGCCCCCATCCGGGCCGCCCTTGGGAATGTATTTTTCGCGACGGAACGAAACGCACCCCGCCCCGCCGTCGCCGGCTTTTACATGAATCTTGGCTTCATCAACGAACATGACGGGATGATATGCGCGATGCGCGAATGATGCGAAACCGATGCACACGCGCCCTCCTTTCTGCTGCGTTGACAGAAATGCGTGCCAACACGCTCGCTGACCTCTGACGTCTCGCAACGGCTTCGTCCCGCCAAATCGATACACGATTTTCCTCGCTCCTTTCGCGACGTCGTTTCCAACAACCGGCCCGGCCACGCCTTGCGAACGTTCGCTGAATCGAAACGGCTTCGTTTCCGACAACTTCCGCGCCGCTCGCTCTGTTGTCTCTCCAATCCCGTGTCGGATGCACTCCAAAATCGCATCTCCAGGCCCGGCCAGCACTTCGCGCAGAGACGATTTTCGCCGATCGGGTGTTTTCGGGAATCATCGGGAATCCAACTGGGCACAAGGTGACGCAGAATGAACCCTTCCGTCCGGCGTGCAGGCTTCAGCCTGCATGTCTTCCCGAAAAGTTCTCAAACCCACATCCCCGCAATCTTCGCTTGAATCTGCTCCGCGGCTTTCGTCGTCGCTGCGAGGTCAATGCTTACCGGTGCTTCCAACGTCACGCGCTCGAATCGATCGATGATCGCATCCGGCAAGAACCGCGTGAGCTGCGCGTACGTGTGACGATCGCCCGTGCTCCACTTCTTTGCGTAGTAGCGCAGCGGGAACAACACCTCAAGAAAATCCTTCGCGCGGGTAAGCGCTACATAGAATAATCGTCGCTCTTCTTCGATCTGGTCCACATCGCCCGTCGACATGTCCGACGGAATATTCCCATCGGCGGCATGAAGCAAATACACGACATCCCACTCGCAGCCTTTTGCGGAGTGAATCGTCGAGAGGATCAGATAATCCTCCTCGCGTAGCGGCGGACCCGCGAGGTCCTGCGTGCCGCTTGTCGGATCGAGCGCGAGATCGCTCAGCATCGCGCGTCGCGATGGAAACGTGGCGCTGATCTGTTCGAGCTGTTCGATGTCTCGCGCGCGCATCAGCGCTTGCTCGTAACGCTTCTCGAGGATCGGATCGTAAAACGTTCGAATGCGCGCGATCTGCTCGGGGAGCAGTATCGAATCGGACGCGAGCAGCGAGAGTAGATCGACGAACTGTTCGAACTGACCGGAAAGACCCCCAGCTCCCGCTGGGGGCTGGTAGGTGCGAAGGGAGCTCAACTCGAAGTGATGCGATGCGAGATGCGCGATCGCGCGTTTCGCGTGCGCGGGACCGAAGCCATCCATTAGTTGCAGCGTGCGCATCGCGCTGGTGCTGTCGCGCGAGTTTTCCGCGAGTCGAAGAATTGAAAGCACGTCTTTCACATGCGCGGCTTCCAGGAATTTCAATCCACCGTACTTCACGAACGGGATGTTGCGACGGCCCAGCTCGACTTCCAGCGCATCGCTGTGATGCGCGGCGCGAAACAGCACCGCCTGCTTGCGCAGCGCGATGCCGGCCTCGTGATGCGCGAGGATGCGGTCGATCAAATAACTCGATTGCTGGTCCTCGTCGGTCACGGTCACGAGCCTTGGCTTCTGCTTGCCCGCGCGGGTCGTGAACAGATCTTTCGCGAATCGGCGAGGACATTGAGCGATCACGGCGTTGGTGGCCTCGAGGATCGGCTGGACGCTGCGATAATTCTGCTCGAGCTTCACGACCGTTGTCGCGGGATACACGTTTGGGAAATCGAGGATGTTGTTCACGGTCGCGGCGCGGAACGAGTAGATGCTTTGCGCATCGTCGCCGACAACCGTGAGCCCGCAACCGTTCGGACACAAGCCTTTCAGGATTGACGCTTGCAGCGTGTTCGTGTCCTGATATTCGTCCACCAGAACCGCATCGAATCGCTTGCGCACCTCGCTCGCCAAGTTCGTGTCCTGCATGAGGTGGAACCAGTACAGCAGCAGGTCGTCGTAATCGAGCACGGCCTGTTCCTGTTTGCGTTGGACGTACGCGCGGAACAGGGTTTTGAGCTGCTCGGGATAACTCATGCACCAGGGGAATGTGGACTTAAGAACCTGCTCGACGGGCTCGCTCGCGTTCACGCAGCGGCTGTAGATCGCCAGGCAGGTGCCCTTCTTCGGAAATCGCACTTCGCCTTTGTCTAGCGACAGTTCGCCACGCGAATCGTTCAGCAGATCTTCGGCGTCGGATCGATCGACGACCGTAAACGATTCGGCCAGGCCGAGCGATTGGCAATGCAGACGAAGCAATCGATTGGCGATGGCGTGAAACGTTCCGCCCCAGACGCGCGAGAGTGATGTGTTTTTCACCGGCGCTCGCGACAGGATCGACTCAACCCGCTTGAGCATCTCCGCCGACGCGCGGCGGGTGAACGTCAGCAGCAGGATTCGCGAAGGATCGGTTCCCGATGCGATCAGATGTGCAACGCGATGCGCCAGCGTGTTGGTCTTGCCCGTCCCCGCGCCAGCGACAATCAGCACCGGCCCGTCCCGTGCGAGGGTGGCGGCCAGGCGCTGTTGATCGTTCAGTTTGTCCAGCCAGCCAGCGGTCGCGTCCATGCGTTGGCCTCATCCGTTCGGGAACTGTTCAGCTTGCTTGTACCGCCGGCGAGAAATAATTCAACCCTGCGCAGGGTGATCAGGCGCCTCCCGTAAGTAATGGCGAATCGAAAAACATCAACTTGAAGGAGAACGCCGTGAACACGAATCGAACCAACGCGTCGACGACTTTGGAAACGCTGGAACTTCGCCGCCTGTTCGCGGCCAGCGTAATTAACCAGGTACTCATGGTCGAAGGCACGAATGGCGTCGACAACCTCGACGTGCGCACGGATCCCAATAATGCCGCCAACGTGAAGGTGAGCGATTCGGTCATCGGCACGAACATGGGATCGTTCGCGAAGCCAAGCTTCACGCGGATTGATGTTTTCGCCCGCGATGGAAACGACAACGTGCTGATCTCCGTTCCCACGCCGTGCTGGCTGTTTGGCGAAGCTGGCAATGACAGACTTGACGGCCACGAAGTCAACGACGAGTTGTATGGCGGCACTGGAAACGATCGCCTGCGCGGCCACGGCGGAAACGACGCGATGGACGGCGGCGCGGGACGCAACCGCTTCGACGGCGGCGCCGGGCCCGACTTCGACATCGTCAACTATCAATCCAGCACCGTGCCGATCAGCGTGACGTTCGACAGCCCCGGCAGCATCGTTGAACTCACCGGCGGCAACGATCAACTCTACGGCGGAACCGGAGCCGACAATATCAGCGGCGGAATGGGTGACGATCGTCTGGACGGAACCGACTTCATCCGTATCGGCGTCGACGGCCACTCGCGCGACGTGCTGGACGGCGGCCCCGGACGCGACACCGCCTACTTCGGCGCTCGCCCGTTCTTTGGCAGCGACGATGTCGTCACTAACTGCGAGGTGCTGATCGAAGTGATCAACGGCCGAATCAATCAACCGTTCGGGCTGTAGCCGGAATGTCGAGTTGTCGAGCGCGTCTGCGGAGGGACGCGCTCGGCGCATTCAGGTCCCGAGAATTCGCCTGAGGTCGGCCAATTCTTCATCAACTTGATCCTCGCCGGTCGCGTATTCACCGACGACATCTCGCAGGTATCGCGTGAACATTCGCTTGCCCGTCATCAAGACATTCGACGCTTGCGACGACGATGTGAGCTTGAATCGTGCGAGCAGCGACTCATAGCTCTCGGGCTCGGCGCCATCGATCGACGGCCGGAGTATCCGTGCCTCGAATACGCCCCACACTTCATTCTTTCCCCAGCGCTGACAATCCTTGCGCATGCGATCGGTGGCGAGCGTCAGCGCCTGTTTCGCCCATTCGCGATCGAACGCATCGGACGGCGCGTCCGCATCATCCGGCACATCGATCCCCGCCTCGATCGGCGCCACAGACCCATCCTGCGGCTGTCGCTTGGCAGCCGTTGCTTCACGATGCTGGTCGATCAGAAAATTCCGCAGCGCGCCGATGAGAAACGTGCGGAACTTCCCGCGCAATCGATCCGATCGGTCGATCAATCGCTGCTCCAACACCTTGCTCGAAACAAAGCTCTGAAGCAGATCGTCCGCACGGTCGGCCGGCACGCGGCGCTCGTACACGAGATGCGCCCGCAGCGCCGGCAGATATCGCTGCAACAGCACGCCCACCGCCGTGCGCTGCTGAGCACTTGTGGTGGCGGCCACGCGGTCGATCAGCGACCACTGCGTGACCGGAAATGCGGGATTGTCGGCGGGCGGTTTCGGTTCCATTTCGTACTGGTCGAAAAGATATCCGATCGGCCGCCATCGACGCGAAAAACTTCGCGCGAAACGCTAAGATCGCGCAACGACATGCCCGACACGCTCTCCGATTTCCGTCGATTCGAACAACTCACCGCAGCCTCAGTTTCATCCGTCCCGCAATTCACACCCAGTTCGGAAACCCCGACGTCCGTGCAGATCGAACGCGGCATCGTATTCCCGCACTCGATGAACGATCCGAAGCATTGGCAATCCAACAGCGTCGAGCGATTGATCGAGTTGTCGACTTCACCGAGCCTTCCTCGCATCTCCGTCGTCGACCGCCATGGTCACATTCGCCTGGTCTATCGGCCGCTGCTGGTTTACTGCTGGCTTCAGACGTTTTCGCGGGCGTATGAAGCGTTGCCGCGGGCGGAGTTTGGTCGCTGGGAGGAATCGATCCGCGCCTGGTGCGATGTGCTCGAAGGCACGATCGGCGACTTCGACTGGCCCGCCGGTGCGATCCCGGCCAGCCTTGGTTCGCGCGCGACCGAAATCGCCTGGGCGGCGCTGACGCTCCATGTCGCGGGGAAAGTTTTTGTCCGCGATGCGTTCACCGACTTCGCCGCCGACACGTTTGGTCGATTTACCAAACGTCAACGAGACAACGGGGCGTTCTTCGAAGCGACAGGTTCGGATAATCCCGAGACAAATTGGTACCACGAGCTGGTCACGCTGCACGCCGCCGGCAGTTTCGCGGTGCAGGCCGAAGATCGGGCGGTCGCGACCAGCGTCGCCCGCGCAACCGCGTATCACGCCGCCAACACGCAGCCCGACCACGCGACGAATCAACCCTGGGCGTTGTTCGCGTTCATCTGGAACGAATCGACGCGACCGCTGGCCGAACAAATCCTGCACACGAGCGCGACGCAGGATGCGAACACCAATCACCTCACGTTGATGCTGCTGGCCGATGCGCTATACTGCCTGCGGCTATTTATCCCGACCGAGAAGACCGTATGAACACCGAATCACCCGACGCATCTGTTTCATCCAACGAGCTTCGTCCCGAGATCCTGGCGATCCTGCGTTGCCCAATCACGCTCAGCCAACTGCGCCAAGAGGGTGATTGGCTGATCGCCGAAACGGGCGGCCTGTCATATCCGGTGCGCGACGGCATTCCCGTGATGCTGCCCGAGGAAGCCAAGCTCCCGCCGGGCATGTCGACGCTTGACGACTTCCGCAAGCGCTATGCGCGATGACGCCTGACTACTCGAACGAACCGCCGCCGGAACAATCGCGCCGCAGCGCGCGGGCGTGGCTCGTGTTGCTTGTCGCGTGGGGAATTGGTCTGGTGATTTGGACGGTGTACATCGCCGCGTACGTGTACATTGTGATCCGCGTGCTGGCTTGACGTTTTCGAGGACGAGCGCGACTGCATCTGCGACGCCGCCCCTCGACCCGGCTCGGGAGAGCCAAAGCGGCGGGCGCGACGCTTCGGTCACTTCGCTACGTTCTCGAAAGTTACCGTGCGTGATGTGTCGCCGCGGTCTTGTAGATGCGTCATCAGCAGCGCGATGTAGCTGGCCTTCACGAGCGGGCGCTCGCTGAGTTGTAGCTGGTCGCGGACTTTCAGAATCGCGGCCTCGCTCGGGCCCTCGATCTCGACGAACGTGCCCAGGTGCGGCAGCAGATCCAGCTCGACCGAGCAGCCGCCGAATTTCCACGATTCGCGGCGTTTTTCGAAGCTGAGCGTGCGAAGGAAACCCAAGCGCGAGAGCAGCGTCATCGCATTGCGATCGTTGTCCACGCCGCACTCTACTTCGTCGCGGCTCTTCAATTGCCCGTGCTGGCGAGCGCCTTTGTACGTGATGATGTATTTCGTCTCGTTCGTTTCGGTATCGACGCGCTTGCGCAGACGCAGGCCCTCGTCGGCGGCAAGCAGTGAGCGATCTTCGGAATCGAAGAACGTGTTTGTCTCGAGACACGATCCGAGCGGCGCCGCGCCGAGCTCGCGCAGGCGTGCGCGAACGACATCCAGATCCGGCACGCTCAACTTCGCTTCAATTTCGATCGGCATTCAATTCCTTCCCTATCCCACCACGATATTCACCAGTTTTTTCGGCACATACAGTCTCTTCTTGATCGACTTGCCGGCGAGCCAAGGTTGAACCTTCTCGCTTTTTTCCGCGGTCGACAGGATCGACGACTCGTCCGCGTCGCTGGCGACGGTGATCTTGTCGCGGAGTTTGCCGTTGATCTGCACCGGCAGCTCCATCGTGCTCTCTTCGAGTTTTGCCGGATCAAAAACGGGCCACGGGCGACGTGACAGCGACTTCGTGTGACCCAGGCGGCTCCAGATCTCCTCGGCGATGTGCGGCGCGAACGGCGCGAGCAGCAGCACGAACGTCTCGGCGAGCTCGCGCGCGACAACCGTCGACCCGGTGACTTCGTTGTTCAGCTTGATCAGCTCCGCGATCCCCGTGTTGAAGTGCAGGTGTTCGATGTCTTCACCGACTTTTTTGATTGTGCGGTGCATCATGCGATCGAGCGGCTCGGGAATTGCACCGTGCTCGATGCGCACTGCCGGGCGGCGTTTTTCTTCGCGGTTATTGGGGTCTTCATCGTCACCGACGAAGTTGCGCCACACCGCATTCAGAAATCGACTCATTCCGACGATGTCGCGCGTGTTCCACGGCTTCTGCGCCTCCAGCGGTCCCATGTACATCTCGTACAAGCGGAAGGTGTCGACGCCATAGTCGCGGACGATGTCTTCGGGATTGATCACGTTCCCGCGCGACTTGCTCATCTTGAAGCTCTCGCCCGTCACACGCATCGACGGGTTCGATTTCAATCGGTAGCCGTCCGTGCCTCGTTCGACTTCATCATCTCGAACTATGCGCGGCGGATCTTCCGCCGTGTGGTATTCCACTTCGCCCAGGATCAGTCCCTGGTTGACCAGTTTCATAAACGGCTCGGCCGTGCTGACGTGGCCCAGGTCGAACAGGACCTTGTGCCAGAAGCGGGCGTAGAGCAGGTGCAGCACCGCGTGTTCGACGCCGCCGACGTAGAGGTCGACGGGCATCCAGTAGCGTTCCTTCATCGGATCGACGAAACGGTTCGCGTTCTTCGGGTCGGCGTAGCGCAGGTAATACCAACACGAGCCGGCCCACTGCGGCATGACGTTGGTTTCGCGCGTGTAAGTCTTGCCGTCGCGCTCGACCTTCAGCCAATCGCCCGCCTTGCTCAGCGGCGGATTGGGCGTGCCGGTCGGTTTGAAGTCGGCCAGCTCGGGCAACACGAGCGGCAGCTCGTCTTCGCGGAGCGCGTGTGGATTTCCTTGCTCATCCAGCAGGATCGGGAACGGCTCGCCCCAATATCGCTGGCGGGAGAACAGCCAATCGCGCAGCTTGTATTTGGTCGAGCGCACGCCGTCGCCTTCGCGCTCCAGGTGCGCGATGATTTTTTCCTTTGCGTCGTCGACGTTCAGGCCGTTCAGGAAGCCGCTGTTGATCGCCGGGCCGTCGCCGAGAAAGGCTTTGTCGTCTTTAAAACTTTCGGGCGGCTGAACCGTTCGGATGATCGGCAGATCAAACTTCTTCGCGAAATCCCAGTCGCGTTCGTCCTGCCCCGGCACGGCCATGATCGCGCCCGTGCCGTAGCCCATCAATACGTAATCGGCGATGTAAATCGGAATGCGCGCGTCATTGGCGGGGTTGATCGCATACGCGCCGACGAACACGCCGGTCTTATCCTTTCCTTCGGACATCCGATCGCGCTCGCTCTTCGAGCCGACCATCGTGCGATACGCCTCGACCGATTCGCGTCGCGCGGCCGGCGTGATGCGATCCACCAGCGGATGCTCCGGCGCCAGCACCATGTACGTTGCGCCGAACAGCGTGTCCGGCCGAGTCGTGAACACGGTGATCGCCAGGTCTTCGTCGTAATCTTCGTCGACATCCGAAGCGCGCTCGGTAGCCGCGACGTTCGCGTCAGGCGG
>JACMJD010000714.1 GCA_014380825.1 Phycisphaerae bacterium
CGCCTGACCGAGGTGATGCAGAGCATTCAGAATCGACACCTGGCCGCGCTGATTCAGGCGTATCTGGATGATGAAGCATTGATGGCCAATTTCTGCCGCGCGCCGGCGGCGATGAGCTTTCATCACGCGTTCGTCGGCGGGCTGCTCGAGCACACGATCAACGCGATCGAGGTGGCCGACACCGTCGTGAAGTTTTATCCCGGATTGAATCGCGATCTGGTGATCGCCGGAATCTTTCTGCACGACATCGCCAAGACCTGGGAACTGAGCTACGAGTGCGCGTTCGGCTACACCGATGGCGGATATCTGGTTGGCCACATCGTGAAGAGCGCGATGTGGGTCGAACATAAAGCGAAGGAAGCTGAAGAGACGCTGGGCGAGAAAATTCCGCAGCAACTGATCGACGTGGTGCAGCACATCATCCTTTCGCATCACGACAAGCCCGAATTCGGCTCGCCGAAAGTCCCGGCCACGCCCGAGGCGATCGCGGTACACATGATCGAGAACATGGACGCGAAGTTGACGATGGCGCTTCGCGCCACGCGCTGGGAACAGCACGCTGGCATGGACGGAAACTGGACCGAATACATGAAGGCGTTCAACGGCAAGCTGTACCGCCCGGATGTCGCGCCGGCCGTTGCTATTGATGCGGCGGAGCAGCAACCGCCGCGGACGCAGATGTTGGCTGACGATGGCGCGGATCGCGTCGCACCGAAGCCAGAACCTCGGCGCGAGCCGGCGAGCGCGCCCGTGGAGCCGGGGAAACTGAAGATCACCAATCCGCTGTTCGAGACGACCAATTCCAGGAAGAACTAACACGCCGTGCCAGCCGACTCGCCTGCCGACTCATTCGTCGTCGTGAAATTCTGGGGCATTCGCGGTTCCATTCCCACGCCCGGCCCGCTCACGCGCGGTTACGGCGGAAACACATCCTGCTACGAGCTTCGCTTCGGCGATGCGATTTTCATCTGCGACGCCGGCTCGGGAATTCGCGAGCTGGGAAATGATCTCGTCGCGCGCGGCAACAGCAGCGGCAGCGGGGATACGCCGCTGCTCGCGCACCTGCTGCTTTCGCACACGCATTGGGATCACGTGCAGGGCTTCCCGTTTTTCGCGCCCGCGTATCAGGCGAACAACCGAATCATCGTTTACGACAAGTCGCCGTACGAGGCCAAGTCGTTTCGCATGCTCTCGGGGCAGATGACCGGCGACTACTTCCCCGTGAAGTTTTCGGAGCTGAAGGCCAATATCACCTGGGATCATCTCGCCGATGGCGATCGTGAAATCGCCGGCGTACGCATCCGCACGTTCGATCAGGTCCACACCGGCGGCAGCCTGGGATTCTCGTTTCACTACCACGGTCTCAAGATCGTCTATGCGACCGACAACGAAATCGATCAGCTGATCGTCGGCGGCGATCGATCCAGCGCGCCGCGGATCATCGCGCGGCCGCAGGTTGATTTCGTCCGCGGCGCCGATCTGCTCATCGCGGATGGCCAGTACACCGACGACGAATACGCCGCGCACGTCGGCTGGGGCCATCCATCGATCTTCACGCTGGTTGATCTGGCCGCCCAGGCGGATGTGAAGTGCCTGGCGGTCACGCATCACGATCCCAATCGATCGGACGAGCAAGTCGATGCGCTGATCGAGCAGGCGCGCCTGCGTGCCAAATCGCTAGGTTCTGATCTGGAAGTTTATGCCGCCCGCGAAGGCGTCGAATTGAAGCTCACGCCGAGGTGAGCGAGCTCTGATTCAAGTCAGCGAATCAACCGTCCCAACATTCGCGCCATCGCCGATTTTCACCGAGTCATTGAACGTGGTTGTCCCAGAGTCCGGCGCTGTGCCCAACATGCGGGAAGGTTGCTGGCCATAGAAATAATACTGTGGGATCGTCGCGAAGAGCGATGGCCGTTCGGTGGCGTCGTAGATGACCGACGACGTTAGCATGCTCCACGAATACTTGATGAGCAGGCCGTTTGTGTCGGTGATCATGCGCATCGTGCCGATGCCGATGCCGGTGTCGGTCTCGCCGGTGCCTGGGTCGATCACGTTCCGCGTGTCCGCCGAGCCGTGATACGACGAGCTGCTGTCGATCACTTCCATCGAGTACGTGCGCGTCGTCGACGTCATGCTCACGAACCGCGGCAACTGGTTCACCATCGTCACGTGCCCGGTCACGGTGGCTTCCGGGTCCAGGTATTTCGCGATGAACAAATCGCCCACGCGCAAATTTGCGATGTTCATCACGCGCTTGAAGCCGTTGTTCGTGATCGCGGCATCGTAATAATCTTCCGCTTCAGGCGATGTCTCGCCCGTCCACTGCGTGAAGTTCGACGACGTGAATCCGTACGCACGCATGGTGAGCTTGGTGATGAGCGTGGAACAAACGCTGGTGTTCTTGTAAACGGTCTGTCCATCAACACCGGCCCACTGCAAAATGCTCGGCGTGTCATACAGATTATTCTGGGGGATAACGTGCTGAACCAGATCGCGCGCCATCTTCACGTGCAGCGGCAGCGCGCCCGCCGTCGGCACCTGCCCCGGCGGCCGACCAGGACCCGGCATGGCGTCCATGAACACACGACCTTCCAGCGGCTCGATCAGCGTGGCCGAGCGATCGGACGCGACTGATGCATTTGCGGAACGCGAGATGAGATGCCCCGAGATAGGATTCATTGAGATGTCCCTTAGCGTCCAATCAAGACGGCATCGTCCACACGGCCCAGCGCAAGAGAAATGTTCGCGCGCTGGCGTCGGAGCGATCCGTCCCTCCGCCAAGGGATGTCTGCGAGCGCCCCCGCAGAAAAGGCAGCTTTCACCGCCAGCGGACATTTTGCTGGAAACCCGAGACCGAAGCAATGGCGAAGTTCGCAGTTTTTCGGCTCAAGCGTGATGCCGAGGGGTGATGGTGTTGCGAGAAGCGCGGGACGGCGTGTGTCTGACGCCGCCGATCTTTGAAAACAAAATTCGTGCTTTATGAAGGGTTTCGATGCGAGACGGATCGTCGCGATTGCGTCCTGCCGCGCAAGTTGAGCATATCGGTGTCGGCGGATACATTAGGTCGCAAACACGAATCGTTTGTCCGCAAATCCCCGCACCGCCGCACGCTACAGGAGCGCTTCTGATGCCTCGCCAACTTGGGTTCGCACTTGTCTCGATTTTCCTGATCGGGTTGTTGGTTGACCGCGCTCCCGCGCGAGCGGCCGAGCAGTTGCCTGGCGATCCGGCCAATATCACCGGCGAGCTGGACAATGGGATGAAGTACATCGTGCGGAAGCATTCGGTCCCGCCGGGCCGCGCGGTGATGTGGATTCATCTGCACACCGGTGCGCTCAATGAGACCGACAAGCAGCGCGGCATCGCGCACTATCTCGAGCACATGGCCTTCAACGGCTCGGCCAACTTCAAGCCGGGGACGCTGATCCCGTTTTTCCAATCGATGGGAATGACGTTTGGCCGCGATCAGAACGCGTTCACCAGTTTCGATCAGACGACATATCAACTGTCGCTGCCGAACTGCGAACCAGAAACGCTGGCCAAGGGCATGACGTTTTTCGCTGACGTTGTTTCGCGCCTGGATCTTCTGCCGACGGAAGTGGATGCCGAGCGGCAGATCATCCTCGAAGAGCGCCGTCGCAGTCTGTCCGGCCGGCAACGCACCAGCATGTATGTGATGGAACGGCTGACGCCAGGCTCGATCTTCGGATTTCGGCTCCCGATCGGAACCGAACAGACCATCAGCACGGTGACGCCGGAAGATTTTCGAGATTACTACAGCAAGTGGTACACGCCGTCGAACACGACGCTGATCATCATCGCCGACACCGAGCCGGCGAAAGTGATTGAGATCATTAAGAAGGAATTTGGCGACGAGCCGAAGAAGCCGCACCCACAGCCGCAGGAGCTGGGGATCAAGGCGTACGAGAACAACTTCGCCATCGTGGCGAGCGATCCGGAACTGCGAAGCGCGGAGATTCGGATCGAAAAGAATCGTCCCGCAGATCCGCCGACCACGACGGTGGAACAGTATCGCGATGACCTCGTGCTGAACCTCGGTCAGTCCGCGATGAACCGCCGTCTGCGCGAGCTGGCCATGGGCGGGAAGCAGCCGTATCTGAATGCGACGGTTTCCGCCGGAGACCAGGCCAACGCGATCCACAGTGCCGAGATCAGCGCAAGCGCGCGGCCGGACAAGTGGAAGCCGGCGCTGGAAGCGATGGCGCTGGAACTACAGCGGGCCCGGCAGTTCGGGTTCACGCAGCGCGAGCTGGACAAGATCCGCAAGGACATGATTACCGGCGCCGAGCGCTCCGTGGAAACCGAAGCCACCACGCCCGCACAGGCGCTGATTCAGCGAATCAACGGCGCGGTTGCCACCGGAAACACGATCATGGCGCCGAAGCAGCGGCTGGAATTGCTGAACAAGATTCTTCCGACAATCACGGCCGAAGAAATCACCAAGCGTTTCTCGGAAGAGTTCGATCCGAAGGCGGTCGCGTTCGTCGCGGTGCTGCCGACGAGTGCGGACGTGCCGACCGAAGGCGAACTGCTTGAGCTGGGAATGAAAGCGCTGGATGTCACGCCGACTCCGCTGCCGGAAAAAGAAGCGACGAAGGATCTGGCGCAGCTGATGGAAGAGCTGCCGACGCCCGGCACCGTGGCCGAGGGAGCGGATCACGCGGCCACACAGGTGTGGTCGGGCTGGCTGAGCAACAACGTGCGGCTGCATTATCGGTTTATGGACCAGCGCAAGGATGAAGTGTCGGTCAACATCCAGTTGATCGGCGGGGCGATGCTGGAAACGGCGGAGAACCGCGGCATCACGCAGGCGGCGCAGCTCGCGTGGTCTCGCGCGGCGACGACGCACTTCACGTCCGCCGAGATTCGTGAATTCATGACCGGCAAGAAAGTAAACGTCGGCGGCGGTGGATTCGGCGGCGGCGGTCGCGGTGGCGGCCGACGCGGTGGCGGCGGCGGGGGATTGGCGACCAGCGATTCGATCGCGCTGTCGATCTCCGGCAAGCCGGAAGAATTGGAAACGGGTTTCCAGCTCGCGTATCTGCTGCTGACCGAGCCGAAGATTGAGGAGGCCGGGTTCTCGCAGTTCATGGAGCGTACTCGTCAGGCGCTGCAGGAATCATTCACCAACCCCAGCACGGTTGCGGCGCGATTGCAGACGCAGGCGATTTATCCGGATAGCGAAGCGCGACTGAAGCCGCTCACGGTGGAGCAGCTCGACAAGCTGACCGCCGACGCGGCGCAGGCGTGGCTGAATCGCTTGATCGCGGAATCGCCGATCGAAGTGACGATCGTCGGCGACCTGCCGAAGGACAAAGCCCTCGAGCTGGCGACGCGATATCTCGGCTCGTTGCCGAGCCGTCCGCGCGTTGATCCGAAGATGTTCGCCGACATCCGCAAGGTCGAGCGCCCGAAGGGCCCGCGAATCTTCGAGAAGGAGATCGACACGCCCACGCCGCAGGCGCAGGTGTATTCCGGCTTCTACGGCGCCGATGAAACGAATCGTCCGGACGTTCGCGCGCTGGGCATGGCCGCGCGGGTTCTCAGCACGCGGATGACGAAGGAAGTTCGTGAGCAGGCACAACTTGTATATAGCATCGGCGCCAGCTCGCGCTCGGGGACCACGTATCCCGGCTTCGGTGTGTTCGCCGCCGGCGCGCCGACCGATCCGCACAAGGTGCCGGCCCTGGTCGCCAAGCTTCAGTCGATGTACGAGACCTTCGCCAAGGAAGGCCCGACCGACGAAGAGGTGGACGTCGCCAAAAAGCAGTACGTCAACACCTACGCCGAGCAGCAGAAGGAGCCGACGTATTGGTCGGGCCGGTTGAACCAGCTCGCGTTCCGCGGCATGACATTGGATGAGCTGGC
>JACMJD010000715.1 GCA_014380825.1 Phycisphaerae bacterium
ATCGCTGCGGCTTCCCGCGCCTTCGCTATTTGGTCGGCCAGCAGTTCGCGTGTCGCTGGATGATTGTTGGCGCGTCGATTCGAGGAACAGATCTTCCGCGATCACGATGACCTTATCGCGCTCGCCAAACGCGAACGATTGGTCCGGCGGCGGGTTGATCAGCGATTCAAATCCCGCGCGGTTCGCTCGCATCACGCCGATCGCGATCTCGCCGAGTCTTTGCGCCTGCTCGCGGACCTGCGCGAAGTGTGCGCTCGCGCCGGCTGTCACATATCGTCCGGCGGGCTTGAGATAAATCTCGTTTCCGCCGGCGTTGAGCAGATCGTCGTACACGCGAAGCAGCATCTGCTGCTGCGAGATCTGGGTGAGCAGCCAGCTCGCGACTTCCGGGCCGGCGACTACATCGATCGCGCTCGTGCGTTCCAGCAGCTCGCGATTCTGCGGGCTGCTGACCTCGGCCACCACGTGCGACTTGGGCTGATCGACTCCAAGCTGCTGCTGCTGATCGCGCAGCAGCACGCTGGCCATGATCAGTCGCGCGTCAAGGTCCGATTCTCCGCTGGATTCATCGCGCAGGATGCAGATGCAGCTCGGATTGCCCGTCACAGCCGCTTCGAGCACCGGCCGGCGAAGGTAGTCGCCTTTGCGATATTGGAACTGCACGTTGCGCAGCGGACGATGCAGTTCCTTCGCGATTAGCGCGCTGGCCGTCTCGTCGTCATGGCCGGCGACGACGCGCACGGTCGCGCCGGGCAGCGCGTATTCGTCGATCTCCCGCAGCATGCCGTACAGACCGCGGTTCCAGCCGAGAATCACGATCCGCTCGATGACGTGGCGATCGCGCGTCTGGTGCTGCGCCGCCGGCAGCGGGGGCACATCGACCACCGGTGGTGCGGCCGTGAACTGATTGTGCAGGCGCTCGGTCAGCAGGATGATCCATTCATCCTGCTTAATCACGCGGTCAGGCCGCGGATTTAACGCCGGCACGTACGTGATGAATCCATCGACCGGATCTTTGCGTGCGCTGCTCACGCCCAGCGGAATCGCGCCGGGGAAGCAGTGCATGATTTCTGAGAACTGTTTCCCGGCGGTCTCCGGAAATCCCTGGACGTAAATCTGACTGCCGCCGCCGAAAAAGATCTGCCCGTACACCGCGGCCAACCCGGGCTGTCGCGCGGTTTGCACGAGAACTTTCCCGATGATCTGACTGCTGCAAATCACCGGGATGTGCCGCTGCCCCGCAATCTCGGCGATCTCCACGTTCTCGCTCTTGGTGATCTCCGCGACCATCTTCGGACGCTGCGCGCCGTCGACCCACAGCTCCGGGTTGGACAGCAGCATCAGCGTCTTGATGACGCTGATGTCCGATTCTTCCCCGCGTGCCGCGGCTGATTCATCCGCCAGCACGATGATGCTGAATGCGCGGTCAAACGCGACGCGTTCCAGCTCCACCATGCTCGTTGGCGAGCCGGTCCGCAGGATCACTTTCGACTTGCGCTTCGATGAACAGTTCACGCGCAGGTCTTCGCGCATCGCTTCGACGTCCTTGTCCGCCAGCGCCACGATCTTCCGCCGAACGTTCAGCTCGTTGAGCATATCGATGACCGGAAACGCGCGGTTGCTCCAGCCGAGGATCAGCACGTGGCCGGTTTCGATCACGGGACTGCGCCCCTTGTTCAGCGCGCCGACTTTTTCTTCCACCGCGGCGGAGATCAGTCCGATGAAGCTGGCGAAGATGATCATGCCCATCAACGACACGAGCACCGAGATCACGATGACCGGCCAGCGCGAGCCGTAGTCCATATCGAACGTTGCCGGGTCGACGATGTGCTTGGCAGACCACCAGAGCGTGTCCCAGAACCCCGCGTCGATCCCGCGACGGACGCCTTCGACTTCCTCGGTCTCAAAGAGCCCGACGAAATACGCCAGCATGCCGACCGCGATCACACCCAGCGAAAGGATGCCCAGCAGAAAAAGCTGCCCGCGCGGACCGCCCGCGAAGACGTTGTCGATTCGATATCGCAGCCGCTCCGAAAACTTCGCACGCATAACACTCCGCGCGACGCGCCGGTGAAAGATGTGGCCGGCGCGACGTGATGGGCAAATCCGTGCTCAGCATAATCCGCGTGGGAAGGCGGTCCAAAACAAAAGCGTTCGGACGGTTAGGTCCGAACGCTTTGACTTGACGTCAAATGATTGTTGATTTCGCGCTTCGATCAGCCGCCCGAGCTCACGTACGGCAGCAGGGCCATGTAGCGGCTGCGCTTCACGGCCCGGGCGATCATGCGTTGTTCCATCGCGTTGGCGCCGGTGCGCTTGCGGGAGAGGATCTTGCCGTTGCCGCTGATCATCTTGCGCAGCGATTCGGTGTCCTTGTAATCGATGTATTCCTTACCACTGGCGGCAAAGCGCGTGATCTTCAGCTTCGGCTTGTTGAACGACTGAAACTGCTCTTTCTTCTCACGTCGTTCGCGGTTGTTGCTCGGTCGGGGCATCGGTATTCAACTCCTAAGGTCTTCTCGTTTTTCAGGGCCGGGGATTGTAGCAGCGAGCGGTTGGACTGCAAGTTCGGCCGATATTACGGCCGTTTCTCGTCATGACCGGCATTGGGTTGGCCAGGTTACGCAGGATGCCGGGAACCGGCCTCGGGAAGTTCGCGGCACCCCGTTTTTCGTTGCATCCACGGGGGATATTGCTACGTTTGGGATCGTTTATGATCCCGCTTCGCACGCTTGGGGGAGAGTCGTCCATGTCTGGAAAAAACCACCAACTGCCACACCGTTCGCGCCTGGCCGCGGCGATCATCACGGGCGCTCTGGCGAGCATGGCGCACGCGCAGGTTCCGGCCAACTGGCTGTTGCCGGTGGATGGCTCGTGGACCGACCCGACCAAATGGACGACCAACCCGAATTATCCCAATAACGGCACGCCACCCGGGACGACATATAACGCGCTGGTCGGAATCACCGGCGCGAGCTACACGATCTCGCTGGCGGATCCCGTGTCGGTCAGCACGCTGAACATCAGCTCGCCGCAGGCGACGTTGGCGCTCTCGGGCGGAACGCTGTCGGTCACGAACCGATGGACCGTCGCAGGCAGCATCAATCACACGGCCGGCGCGATGAACCTGACGACCGGCCTCCTGAACGTCGCGGATCTTCACGGCAACGCCGTCTATAACCACACCGGCGGCACGCTGAACTTCGGGCAATACTTTGAAGTCGGCGTGCTGACGAACGACACCGCGCGATACAACATCAGCAACTCGGCAGTGATGTCCGGCGGCACTCTGCTGGTCGGCGCGAACTTCGGCTCGGGGACGGTGACGCAAAGCAGCGGCACCGTGCAGCTCACGTCGCAGCTCGACATCGCCGACGGTGTCCCCACGGCGGTCGGGCATTATCAGATGGACGGCGGCACGCTGAACTTGATCGCCACGCCGGGCGGCAATGCCAACCTGTTTTTCGGAACCGAGGGCGCCGGCACGTTCGGGCAAACTGGCGGAACGGTCGTGATTCAAGGCGCGGCGCAGAGCTCGATGGTCGCCGGCTACCTGCCCGCATCGGCCGGTACGTACAACATGAGCGGCGGGACGTTCCAATCGCCGGCGGACGTTATCGGATATCAGGGCGCGGGCACCATGCTGCAAAGCGGTGGCGTGCACACGGTCAGCGGCGTAATGCGCATCGGCCGCGACCTCGGCGGAACGGGCTTCTATCAGCTTTCCGGCAATGCCGCGCTGATCAGCAATGGCCAGGTGAACGTCGGCAGCGCGGGGTTCGGAACTTTCGTTCAATCAGGCGGAACCTACACGGTCAACGCGCCGCTGATCATCTCGGCAAATGTGCTCAGTCGCGGACGATATACGTTGTCCGCCGGCACGCTCACGGCATCCAGCGAAGTCATCAGCGCCGCCGGCGCCGGCACCTTCGACCAAACGGGCGGCCTGCACACCGTGACCGGCCTGCTGCAAAACACCACGAGCGGTGCCGGGACGTATCTGCTGTCCGGCGGCACGCTGAACGCGAATTCGTACGCGAGCAGCGGCACATTTGCACAAAGCGGCGGCGTCGCGAGCTTCGGCACGGTGAACGGAACCGGCACGATCGCCGCTTCCGGGAACGGAAAACTCACAGGCAACTACGTTCGCCACGGCACGGTCGCGTTGTCGGGCAATGCACTGATCACAGTACGTTCGAACGGCACGCCCGCATCGGTCAGCCTGATCAACACGCTCACCTTCGCCGGCGGCGCGACGCCCAGCGGAACATTCGATCTAACGAACAACGATCTAAAGGTTTCCAACGGCGATCTCGCGACGATCCAGGCGCAGATCCGCCACGCCCGCAATGGCGGATTCTGGAATCTTCCAGGGATCACCAGCAGCGCCGCCGCAACCGCGGTCCCGCGAAACACAACGCTCGGTGTGCTCAGCGGTGCGGAATACAACAGCGTCACCGAGCCGGATGTGTTCGATGGATTTGCAGTCGCGCCAACCGATGTGCTCGTGAAATATACCTACTACGGCGACACCGACTTCAACGGCATGGTCGACTTCGATGACTACTCGCGCATCGACGCCGGCTTCAACAACAACCGCACCGGCTGGTTCAACGGAGACGTCGACTACAACGGGGTCGTCGATTTCGACGACTACAGTTTGATCGATCAAGCCTTCAACACGCAGTCGGGCACGCTCCGCCGCGCGATAAGCTATCTCGACGGCACTGATCGCAGCGACAATGAAATGAACGCGCCGGCGCTTCAGCTCGTCCAGCAACACTTCGCGCAGTTCGGCGAAGGTTTCGCGACCAGCTTTCTGAATTCCGTCCCCGAACCTACCAGCGCGATCGCATTCGCCGGGCTTGCCGCTTCAGCGGCACGCATCCGTCGTCGTCGCAGCAATCGCAATTGAGAATCGTTCAGGCTTTGACCGGAACCGGCACAGCAACCGGTGCGCGTCTGCGCTTCAGCAGATGTGCCGCGGCCAGGAACATCACGAGATAGGGCGCGAAGAACGCGAACCCGTGAACGCCGCAGAGGAAGGTGAGTGGGACGAACCGCAACGTACGCATCGCGTTCGGTTATACTCCCGATAACTCACCCCCCGCGCGAGAAACCCGCTCTCACGACAGCTCAGCCGCGATTCTCTCGGACCCTGTATCGATCGCAGCAAATGTTCCGGATCGGCGGATTGGGCAAGCGATTCGAAGTCCGATAAATCAGCGGGTAGTCTACGGGTCATGCTTCATGTGATGATCGTGATCGTCGTGGCGATGCTCGTGCTGTCCGCGTTCGGATGTGCCGCGCCAGTATCTCCGGCACCACCAATTCGGGTTATGTGCTTCAACATCCGCTGCAGCACCGCAACCGGCGATGGAGAGAACCACTGGTCGAAGCGCAGAGAGTTGTTCTTTCAGACCGTCGAGAGGCTCGATCCAGATCTGCTGGGAGCGCAAGAGGCCGTTTCCGAACAGGCGGACGCGCTTCGCGCCCGGCTCGCTGACGAGTACACGTTTATTGGCGTTGGTCGGGATGACGGCGAACGCAGGGGCGAGTTCGCGCCGATCCTGTTTCGCGCTGATCGGTTCGAACTGCTCGATCAAGGTCACATCTGGCTGAGCGAATCTCCCGAAAAACCCGGCAGCGTCAGTTGGGACAGCGCGCTGACGCGGATAGCGACATGGGTGAAACTACGCGACAAATTGAATCCCACTCGCGGCCACTTCATCTTCATGAACACGCACTGGGACCATGTCGGCGAGCTCGCGCGGCTTGAATCGGCGAAGCTGATTCGACGCACGCTGGCCAAGCTGAGCGATCACGGCAAGCTCGGTGTTATTTTTGCTGGCGATCTGAACTGCACCGAAGATCAGCCGCCGCTGTTAACGTTGCTCGGCACGGAAAACGGTGGTCCGACACTGAGCGATTCGTATCGGGCGGTTCATCCCAGAGCTGAACCGATGGAGCAAACCTTTCACGCGTTTGACGGAAGTCCGGTTGGGCGCCGCATTGACTTCATCATGCACACCCCGCATTGGCGGTGTGGCGAAGCGGTGATCGACCGATCGTCGCGCGATGGACGTTATCCGTCGGATCACTTCCCCGTCATCTGCGTGCTGGACTGGAGCAACAGGTGACGGACACGGCAACGCGATCTCGCGACGTCGCCGCGCCGACGGCCGGCCGCGAGCTGATGCTGGGATGCGCATTGTTCGTGATGACGCTCACTGTGTTCAGCCCGTCGCTGTGGAACGGCTTCATCTGGGACGATAACGACCACCTGGATCGAAACATCCATCTGTATGATAGCCTTGACGTGCTCTCGATCTGGACGGTCATCGGTGCAACCCCGCAGTTTTATCCCGTCGTCTTCTCGTCGTTCTGCCTGGAGTACCGAATCTGGGGTTTGCGGGCGATGGGGTATCACCTCGACAACATGCTGATCCAGGCGGCATCCGCCGTGCTGCTGTGGCGATTGCTGCGGCGGTTGGGGATGGGCGGGGCGTGGGTTGCGGCGGCGGTGTTCGCAATTCATCCGGTGCAGGTCGAAACCGTCGCGTGGATCAGCGAGCGGAAGAACCTGTTATGCGGCCTGTTTTCGATCCTCTCGGCGCACGCGTACATCCGCTTTGCCATGCCCGAACTGCACGACAACGCCACTGCGCGCGGGCAACGCACAGGCAACGTCGCCCCGTACCTGGCATCGTTCGCGGTGTTTTGTCTGGCGATGTTCGCCAAGACGGTCGCCTGTACGCTTCCGGCGACGTTTCTGCTGTTGATCTGGTGGAAACGAGGACGCATCCGCATCCGCGACATCGGGCGCGTCGTACCGTTCTTCGTGGTGGGGATTGGCCTTGGCCTAATCACTGCGATCCTGGAGCGCGAGCAGATCGGTGCGATCGGCGGCGACTTCAACTTCGGTTGGCTTGACCGGTTCGGCATTGCAGGGCACGCCGTCTGGTTCTATGCGTACAAGCTTCTCTGGCCGGCACAACTGATGTTCTTTTATCCGCGCTGGAACGTCGATGCAACGAGCGCGCCTTGGCGGCTTCTGTTTCCCGCATCCGCGATCGCGCTGGTGCTGTCGGTTTATATGCTCCGAAGCCGCATCGGACGCGGACCGATCGTGGCGCTGCTCTACTTCGGTGGGACGCTGCTGCCGGCGCTGTCCTTCGTCAACGTATACCCGATGCGGTTCTCGTTCGTTGCGGATCACTTTCAGTACCTCGCGTCACTGGGGATCATAGCGCTGGGCGTGGCGACGGTAGGGAATGTATTGAAGCGACTCAACGTTCCCGAGGTCACCCGAGGCGGCGCCGCGGGCCTGATTTTGCTGTCACTCGGCATCAGCGCCGTCGGCCAGCAGCGGATGTATCGCGATGCTCAGACGCTCTGGTCGCGGACGCTTGAACTGAATCCCAGCGCCTGGCTCGCCGCAAACAATCTGGCAGTCATCCATTTCAACAGCCGGCGCTACGATCAGGCGCTCGTATTTGCCGAGCAGGCCAACCGCCTCAAGCCCGACGAGCCGATGGTGCAGACCAACCTGGGCCTCGTCTATTCCGCGCTGGGCAGGAAGCTGGTCGCGCTCGACTGCTATCGCCGCGCCGCAACGGCGCAGCCATATTTTCTCGCGGCGCAGCGTCGGTACGGCGGACTGCTTCGCGAATTGGGTGAAGATCGTGAAGCCGAACGAGTTCTCCGCCGCGCTGTCGCGCTTACGCCGATGGATCCCAGGGCCTACAACGAATTGACGACGCTGCTCGACCGCCAGGGGCGCTTCGACGATGCGATCGTCCTGCTGCGCGGCGCCACGCGTTCGACTCAGGACCTCGGGGTGCGGATGAATCTCGCCATCGTGCTCGGAAAACGTGGCGACGAAGCTGCGGCGGCCGAAGTATTGGCGGGTATCCTGCGTGATGATCCGGAACACGAGCGGGCGCGCCTGATGCTCGGACAACTTCGATCAAAGTGATCGGCCACCGAGCGTGATTGGGACACCCACCGGTTGCGGCGCAGGTTTGTAATCCGGTTGAACCGCGAGTTGTAGCGGTCTGCGCTGTCCGCTCGGAGGGAGTCCTTCGTTGTCGATGATGCGCTGGATCGCCATGATCCCTTCGATCAGCGTTTCCGGGCGCGGGGGGCAGCCGGGGACGTAGACATCCACGGGCATGAACTGATCTACACCCTGGATCGTGGCGTACGCGTCGAACACGCCGCCGGTGCTGGCGCAGGCGCCCATGCTGATGACCCACTTTGGCTCAGTCATCTGCTGATAAATATGCTGAAGGACCGGCATCATTTTGATCGTGACGCGCCCGGCGACGATCATCAGATCGGACTGCCGCGGGCTGAAGCGCATCGCTTCGGCGCCGAATCTCGCCAGGTCATATCGCGAGGACGCCGTGGCCATCAGCTCGATGCCGCAGCAGGCGGTCGCAAACGGCATCGGCCAGAGCGAGCTGCGCCGCGACCAGTTGACGACTTTTTTCAACTGCGTGGTGAGGATGTTGTCGGGCAGTAACTGCGTATCCATGACAGCGCGATCATAGATCGGGAATGACTAATGAACAAATCCGGCTCGTCACTGGTTACTTATCGATCGGCGAGGTGGTTGGCGCGGTGGCCGGAACTGTCGTCGGAACTGTTGTCGGCGGCGCGCTCGCGTTCTTCACATAAACGCGCCGGCGGATTGTCATGATATCTCGCCAAGTCCAGTGATCCCGGGCGTAGAACAGTTCCTCGGGGCCCTCGCGTTGCCAATTCGGGCCGAGCGCGGCCAGCGTTTTGTCGGTCGGGTCGCTCTTGCCTAGGTCGATGCTGTCCCAGACGATCAGCTTTGACAGCTTCGGACTCTTCGCAACATCGCTCTTAATCATTGTGGCGGACGATGTGAACGACGGAAAGCGCGAATCGATGGGCGAGCCCATGCCGCGAATCTCATCGGGATGCGTGGGCGAGTTGGTCTGAACCGCCCAGTAGTATCGCGCCGTCGGCATCGACAGCACGCCGGTGCCGGGCCCCAGGCCGGCCTGGGTTTGAGGTCGGCGGACGTTGTAATACATCTTGAGCGCGCCCCCGGTCGGACCGCCGTCGGATGCGTTTTTCCGCCAGGCGATGGTGTCGGCCACCATTCGATCGACGGGCGGCTCGGTGCCGCCGAACACGCGCCCGCCGAACTGATACATGTTGACGACCAGGAACACCACCACCGCCAGCGCGCGCACAGGGCGTGTCGGAAGTCGCAGGATCAAGATTGCGACGAGCACGAACAGCGCGGGGATGACCAATCCGAAATAGCGCGGCATCCACATCGAGTCGTGGTTTTTCCAACCGCGCCCGCCGCTTTTCAGCAGGCTTGCGTCGAGATACGGATAGAAATCGCGGAATGCCGCGCACAGGAAGAGGGTGATTAGCGCGATCGCGATCAACGCGCCCGCCTGTCTAAGTCGCGCGCGCCAGTTTGCTGCGCACACGGTGAAGCAGGTGATCGCGATCACGATCATCGCGATCGCGATCAGCGGATGAAATTTCAGCCACGTGAACGAATCAACGGACCATTGCGCAATCGATGTCGCGCGAAACATCGTGGCGGAATTCTCATCCGGCAATTTCGGCAGCGAACCCGCCGGATGCGAAACGAGATAAACCCCAAACGGCGGCAGCACGATCCAGAGCGACACATACAACATTCGCCGCCAGCCATGCGCGACCGTGAATTGATTTAACTCAGCCGCTTGCGGCTTAGCGCGCCAAGGCCAGCGCCACGGGAAGATGCCGAGCAGCAATGTGATTCCGATCGCGATGCAACCCCATTTAAGAAAGCGCAGCGTCGACGGTTTGATGATTTTCTCATCGTATTGCCCCTCTTCGCGCGACTTCACTTGATCGTTCGGCACGTCGACGATCGAGCCGTCTTTCTTCGTCACTTTCCAGACGCGTCCCGCGCGATTCGCGTCGCCTTCAACGGTCGAGCCATCTTTCAGAAACAGCAGATCGGTCGATCGTCGCGGCCATTCCCAGCCGGTTAGGAACGCGGTGGTGGCATACTGCACCTGCTCGCGCGGCGTGCGACCCTCGTTGTAATCCTTTACCCATTGCAGGCCGCTGCCCATCCAACCGCGCTCGGTGATGCGCTGGGCGTATTTGTTGAAGACTCGAAAGTAGCCGTACGGGCCGATCATGAGTATCGCGAGTCCGAGGATGAATGCGCCCAGCGCTGGCACGCGAAAGCCGCGATAGAAGCGCGCGAGGAATTGCCAAGTCTTCGAAGCCGGAAGCAGTGGTGGAACCGAGCGCTGACGCGCGACATGCCAAGTGGTGCGTCCAATCCATTCACCGGGAATAGCAACTGCCGCCGCGGGTGTGAGCAGAACGGGCAAATGGCATTTCCAGTGCCCACACTTAGCGGTCAACACGATGATCAAGTCGATCGCAAGAATCAGCGCGCCGAGCGCATGCATGCCGACCATTACCGTGCCCGCGATGATCCAGCACCACCATGGGATCATTCGGCGCGTGCGCAGCCACCACAGCAGCGCGGCCACGTGCAGCGTGACGAACAGCCAGGAATCCATGTACATCTTGGCGTCGCGCGAATAGTTCAGCAGATACGCGCTGAACGTCGTCAGCAGCGCCGCCATCAGCGCGACCGATTTGCGACCGGATAATTCGCGCGCCAGCCAGTACATCGCCGGGATCATCAGCGTGCCGCAGATGGCGGGAATCAGGCGCATCATGAACGGCGTCATTACCACCTGCTCGCTCTTGAGCAGGCGATGCGTCGGGACCAGGTCTTTCACCTCGACCTGCCCGTTCTTTCGCGGCCCGGTGCGCATGCGGCCAAACTCGTTGCCGCGCATGACGGCGGGCATTGAGACGACTTCGAATTTGCCCCAATACGGCAGGCCGTTCTTGATCCACCAGATTGCGTGATAATGCAGCGGCCCGAAGCCCGCCTCTTCGAGCGATTCAAGCAGTTCGACATATCGCGCGCTCGTTCGCGCGAAGGTGGCCGCCTCGTCAAACCAGATGGGTGGCTTCTCGAGAAACGAGAAGCGCATCACGCCGCCGATGACGATCAGCAGCAGCAGGGCAATGATGTAGACGTGTCTTCGCAGGAATGAATCGCGGGCGGGGGGCGCAGCAGGTGTCGCAACCGGTTCAAGAACTTCGGCGACAACTGGCTCGGTCATGGTCATTCATACTTCTAGACGACGCAGACGAAATGGTCTCACCAATTTTCATTCTGCATTCTGCATTTCTGCGCGCCTAGTCCCACCGAAACACGCCTTTCCCCCAGGCGTATACGTAGGCGAGCAACAAGA
>JACMJD010000716.1 GCA_014380825.1 Phycisphaerae bacterium
GCGACTGTGATTGCGCTTCGTGTGGCCCCGCCGCAAGCGGCGGGGCTACGCGAGGACGGAGAGGTTCCTACTGTGATCAACACGAGCTTCGAATCCGATATCCGCGCCGGTCAGGTTTGTCCCGCGATGTCGTTCAATCAGAAAGTCTGGGCGATGACCGCGCGAATCCCGGCCGGTCGCGTGACGACATATGCAGAAATCGCGCGGGCTCTGGGCTCGAAGGGTTATCGCGCCGTCGGCAATGCGCTCAACAAGAACCCATACGCGCCGCACGTGCCGTGTCATCGGGTGGTCGGATCCAACGGCAACCTCACCGGTTTCGCGGGCGGGCTGGATCTAAAAACGAAAATGCTTGCCGACGAAGGCATCGCCGTAAAGAACGGTCGGGCGGCCGTCGAATCGTTTTACCGCTTTCCGCGGTCCGGCATGCGACCTTGCTGATTCGTCTGCATGAACGACTGCATGAGCATTGTGATCTTCGAAACCCCTCGCCTGACCGTTCGTCAATACACCGAAGCGGATGCCGAGCAGGCGCTGGAAATTTACTCCGATCCAGAAGTCATGCGATTTATCAGCATGGGCAAGACCGGGCCGATCACAAACGTCGACGAGATGCGCCAGAATCTGATCGAACGGCGAATGAAGCGTTACAAAGAAACACCCCAATTCGGTGGCTGGGCCGCGGTGGCGAAAGACACGGGAACGATCGTCGGCACGATCATTCTTCTGAACCT
Organism: Phycisphaerae bacterium; assembly: GCA_014380825.1. The sequence continues at coordinate 735 of JACMJD010000716.1, forward strand.
CGATAACAACCCGGAGATCGAAGTCGGCTGGCATTTGGCGCGTTCCGCGTGGGGCAAGGGCTACGCCACCGAAGGCGGGCGCGGCGCGATTGATCACGGCTTCAACGTCGCGGGGCTTGATCGCATCGCCTGCGTCGTGCATCCGGATAATCACAAGTCGCTTGCAGTCGCGCGACGCTTGAACCTGACGCACGAGGGTCGACGACATTATTACAACCAGGATCTCGAATACTTCAGCACGACGCGCCCTACGATCAGACGTGAATCCTGACCTGCGATTTGGAACGATGGGTTTCAGCTACGCCGATTGGTCCGGCGTCTTCTATCCCAAGTCACTGAAAAGCACCGACTATCTCTCCTTCTACGCGCGTCACTTCACCGCCGTCGAACTCGACACCACGTTCCACGCCGTGCCACCCGTAGATCGTGTCGAACGCTGGCGCGATGAGACGCCAGATGATTTCCGCTTCACCGCGAAGGTTCCGAAGGACATTACGCACGCGCAGATCATCGATCGCGCGGTTCCGTCGATGATGCAGTTTCTCGACGTCATGCGCAGGTTCGGCGAAAAGCTCGCCGTGATCCTCATTCAGTTCCCGCCGAGTTTCGGCGTCGATCAGACGAATCGGTTGTCGACGTTTCTCAAATCATTGCCGAATGAGCCGCGATTCGCGGTCGAATTTCGCAACTCAACCTGGTTCACGCCCGCGACCACCAATCTGTTACGGGAGCACAATGTCGCGCTGGCTAATGCCGAGTACGTCGGCGTGCCACGACTGATCACGCCAACCGCCGATTTCCTCTACATCCGCTGGATCGGCGAGCATGACCGCTTCGCCGAGCTTGATCACGAGCAGATCGATGTCACGCATCGGATGTTGTGGTGGAAAGACCAGATCGAATTGAACGCTCCAAAGGTTCGATCGGTTTACGGTTTCTTCAACAACGACTACGCCGGGTATTCGATCGCCACGTGCAACCGGATGAAGAAAATGCTTGGATTACGAGTCATTCCGACGGAAGATCGGCGGCAGGGGAAACTGTTTTAGCTGGCGTCCGTTGTCGCATCGTTTCGGCGAGGACGATCGCGGCCGCATGTGAGAGCGGCAGGCTTGACGCTGCGTTCGCGGCAGTGGGAATCGTAATCAAGCCATCACAGATCGATCGCACCGCGCCGCTCAGGCCACGCTTTTCACCGCCGATGGCGAGGATCGTCGAGGCTTTCAGGTCGACGTCGTACATCGTGCGTCGTGCGCCGGCGATGCAGCCGAACAGTTGGACTCCCATCTTTTGAAGGCGTTGAAGCGGGGCGACATCGTCGATCTGCGCGAGATCGAGCCGCTCGTATGCGCCGGATGCCGGCCGCGTGATCTCGACTGGATCGAAGTCCCACAGATGTTTCTTGATCAAGACCGCGTGACAACCCAGCGCTTCCGCGCTGCGGAGCGTGAAGCCGAAATTTCGCGCATCGTCGACACCTTCAAGCAACAGCAGCAGCGCGGGCTCTTTCAATTCTGAAACGAGCTGGATCAGTGCATCGCCGTCCAGTCGCGGCTTGGCGGTGGCAATCGCCATCACCCCGCCGTGAGTTGAGCCGTGGGCGAGAGAATCAAGCTCCTTCGAATCGACATATCGAATCGGCACCGCCGATTGCTCGGCCGACTCGACAATGTCCTGCACTTGCTCGGCGTGCACGCCGTGGCGGATCAGGATCGACTGAAACTTTCGCTTCCGCGCCCGCAGCGCCGCCAGCACGGATTGTCTACCCTCCAGGTGTTCCATGGGCAGCGGATTGTACGCGCGGCGCAAGGTAAAGCGCCAGGGCATCGCCTGGCACTTTGGGCACGGATAGGTTGCCGTTCCGATAGCGTTCTATCGACCCATGCCGCCCTGAATCTCCCGGGCCTTTTCCAAATGTGCCGCGATGTGGGCGCGCGTCTCGCTCAAGAGCTTTTTCAAATCTTCGTTAGTCGCCGACTTCATTAACTTGTTGTCGATCGTCGCCAATGCTTCTACGTGCCCTTTGATCATCGCGTCGATGTATGCCTTTTCGAATTGCAGGCCGTCCAGTAGAACGATCGCCGCCAGTTCACCGGCGCCTTGCTTCTGGAGTTGCTCGACGCCAGGTGTGACGAGTGGCGTCGCGCCGATCTGCTGTCCGAGCTTCATCGTTTTGCCTGCATTCGCGCCATGCTGTTCGTGCAGCATCTTCGCGTAGTCCATGACCGGCTGGCTGGGCTTTTTCATTTTCGCCTGGGCCGCGGCATTGACCTCGTTCAAATCGATCGCGATCACTGTCGCAAGCACCTCGGCTTCGTTCATTTTGTCGCTGCTGCTGGCGAGCTGCGCCTCTCCTTCGCCGGGCCGCACCGGCGAACCTGGAATCACCGGCTTGTCTGGAAACGCCGCCGTCGACATCTTTGCCGGCTGGAATTGCAATGCTTCGACGTAGGCCGGGTGCTTGCCCGCCACGTCCTCGGTGACGATGTCGCCAAACGCCTTGCGCGCTTCTCCCACGGTCTTCTTTCCGGTGACGATGTCATGATCAAGGTTGAGCGTCAGCACGTTGTGTCCTTCCAGATCGCATCGCGCGGATAGTTCACCGACGGTACGATTGATCGTGCTGCTGGCGTCAAATGCGATCAAATCACCGACCTTCTCCTGCGGCACGTTGTAGGTGATCGTGTGTTCCAAGAAATCGACGTGCGGAAGCGGGAAGTCATGCGGAGTTTCGAGATTCATTACTGAAATTCGTTTGAAGGGCCCGGCGTTGTGCCAGATCAGGCGCTCGGAGGTTGCTTCTTGCGGCTGGCCGTACTTCGCTATCATTTCGTTCGCGCCCAACCTCGGGCGCTCCGCCCAATTCGCAGTGAACCGGTCGACGGTTTTTCGGTCGACCGTCTCCCGCTTCTCTGCACCATCTTTGATTTCAACCCGTTTTGACGGAGGTTGATCCTGCATTTGATCGGTGTCCGAAGAAACGCAACCGCACGAAATCGCGGCGCCCGTCAAACTGAGGGCCAGAAACGAATGTAATGTGTGGCGATGCATAAATGCCTTTCGAATGAGATTGAGAAGTGGGTGGATGAGTTTGGTTAACGACAACTTACTTTTCCTCGCGTCCGCCGGGGCCGTGCTTCCCGCGGTCTCAGTTTCCGTGCCATTGTGTCTCCAAAATAGCCGAGAAATTGCTTCTTCCAGCTCCACGGCAATTCGTGTTCCACCACGCCAGCCGACGGAACACAATTGTTGATCGCCGTGTCTGATCTCACGCGGCGTCTTAGCTTCAGGAGCGTCCCATGAGATCAATCAGCAAGATCGTGACGGCCGGGCCACCGCTGGCGATTGGAATGAGCGTGCTCGGATGTGAGAGCAACGCCGATAGCAGGCGCCGATCGGTGGCGCGATCGGCGTAAAATCAGCACTGCCGCTGATCGCGGCTAGCGTTAGTCGGACCGTAGCAGGACCCAAGACGTATAAACGGCGATGTCCTGACTCGGCCCGTCGAATCCTGCGACGGGCCTTCGTGGGTCAGCGTACCCGCGTCCGACGAGGTACGCCGTCGCTGGCGTTTTGACTTCGTCCTCGGGACGGCGAATCTCGTATCCTGGGAACAGATACCACTCACCGAGGGCTGCATTCTTCGCGTTGCCCAGGCGCAGCACGCGGCCGGCGCCGTCGGGTCCGCCTGCCAAGACGACAAAAGCTCCCTCCGCGGCGGCCGCCGCGTTGGGCGACTCGGTGTCAAACTGCATCACGCCGCCCGGCGCGTCGATTTCGGCGCGAACCATCACATCAATCGGACGTGCTTGAAGCGAACACCCTCGACCTGTGATGTCGTTCGGGTCTTCGAATAGATCGGCCGCAGGATCGAACGTCGACCGATTTTTTACTCGCTCGACGAAAATCACCACACGCGCGACGCCCGCGCCATCCTGTCGCTCAAATAGCGCCGTCCACGCGTACCGCGGGTCTGATGCATTGATCAGGTTTCCGCTAATCGATTGCCACAGCGCCTGCGACGAATTCAGCGGGCGCAGTGTTGCGCCCTGCGGGGGGGTGTTCTCATGGGTCATCGACGTAGACAACAACGCAAACGCATTCCGCGCCGTGGCGGCGGCGGTGGTGTCATCCAGGTTCTGTTGTGACAAACTGATTGACGTCACAAACAAGCTCGCCATCAATACCGAGCCGATGCCCATGACGAGGATCGCGAAGACTATCTCGATCAAGGTAAACCCGAATGCCGAACGCGCGCGACGGTGCGTACCGCACGAGCCGCCGCGCCGTTCGACGCCGGGAAAGGAGATCGGTCGAGGTCGCATGTTCAAGTCACGATGAATGGAGAAACGGCGGCGAGCACTTGGTCCGGCGTGAGCGCCAAATCGCGTCCGCCGTTCTCGCTTGCCAGGGGCGCGACGTTCAGTCCTTCGCTGAAGAGTTGGTTGAGGATCGCTGCGATCACAGCAGTGTGGCGCGCTTCGGTGCCCTGTATGGCCACCGCCGTGCGGAGATACGTGCGTGAGATGAACGGCGTTGCACCCAGGTAGGCTGACACGCCCGTCTTTTCGGCCGTGTACACAAGATCCATCACGCCTTTGCGATTCAGGCTCTGCATCCCGAAGTCATATTTGAAGGGCGAGATTGCGGTCCCACCCGCGGCGACGATCGCGCCACGCAGAAAATCGCGATGCTGGTTTTCAACCAGCCCGAACTGTCGGACGTAGCGGACATCGATTTCTTTCTTACCCAGGCCCAGGCCGGTGATGGCCGTGCCCAGCGCATTCGTGCCGCCGCCCGTGAGACGCATTGTCGCTTGCGCATAAAGATCGGCTTCGAGGTCTTCGAGCGATAGGGCGTAGTTCAGAGTTTTAATATCGCCGGATCCGGGGATGTCCGCGAATGTCAGCGCTGGCGTGACGGCGCGAGCGGACGACACAAAGAGACCGGCGCCGACGATTCCAATAGCGGCGGCGACTGATCGCGTCACAAATCTACGACGATCTGTATTCGTATCCTTGCCGATGGATGCTTCTTTAAGTGAACTCATTTCAATTTCCTCAACTAGTAAATTTCTGCCTGACAAATTTAACGCAGACGCAACCGATGCTGCCGATCAGTTGAAGTATGCTCGCGCAGCCGTAATGACCTGCTGCGGCTCCTGGTAATACTCGAACGTGTTCTCCGCCGGCGGCTTCGGAACGACCGATCGGTCGCCTCCCAGTCGTGCCGGGCCCGGATCTCTGCCCAGGATGTATTGGAGCACGCCGGAATGGCGGGCTTCGGTGGAATAAATGGTTCCCGCCGTCTGCACAAGACCGGGATCCACCAGCGAACGCACGGCGCCCAAATACGCGCGCACGCCGGTCTCCTCGAGCGGAAGAATCGCGGCGAGAATGTCCGACATCCGGGCCTTGGGAAGTGCAGGGAACTTGTATCCGGCCGGGTTCGCAGTCACGGGCGTGCCGCCACCCGCTTGAATGGCCGCGATCAGGAAGTCTCGGTGCGCGGCTTCCACATACGTGAAATCGCGCAGGTATACGAAGCCTACGTTCGCTGCCCGGCTGGTCAAACCCTTTCCTGCTTCGACATTTCGGGCGTAGGCGCGGGGGTTGGAGCTAAGCGAGCGGCGCAGTGGCAACCCTGAGGCGTAATTGAGCGCCTGGCGATAGATGTCGGCCTCCAGGATTTCCAGCGTCAACGCGAAGTTCAACACTTGTTCATTGATGTTTCGCCCCGGAATGCCCGTAAAATCGGACGGCCGGGCCACCCGCGTGTCGGCTTCGGTTACGGGGGGCTTCGAGCCGTTTCCAGGAATCGCGAACAGCCGCGAGGCCGCCATTCCCAACCCGGCGGCGGCCATTGTCGCCAAGAAAGCTCGACGGCTGGACTCATTCCGACGCAACAACTCAAAATTGATCATGCGATCCTCGGCGAAAAAGTGTGTACCGACTGTTCGAACGATGAACTGAGTTACGGCGGCGTCCATGCAATTGGATTCTTGAAACGCCGTCGGGACAAACAATGGTTTTTTGCGGGCGACCGCTTTCGGCGTGCGGATGCTCGGGGAAGCGATAAGAATTCGAGGACAAACTGAGCGCGAGAAGTGCGACCCTTGATAAGCATCCGCGACGAAGTGGATGCGATCGAGTCGTGCTCGTAGGAATGCAAACGTTGGGCCGGGCGAAAACCCTTAGGCGCGCGGCCGCGCAGTTTCGCGTTGATCACCGGAGCATGCCATAACGCGCGTGCCGCCCACAATCAGCGCGTCGCTCTATCTGCCCGGCGATGGGACTCGCTGACCGACCACGTGACAAGTTTGCCGCACTAGGCGAGACGCAGACTCGAGATGCGTCGGTAAAAGGAAGAGCCCACGGATTGAAATCTCCGTGGGCTTCGTTCGTGTAAAAAAGTTTAGTCGAGGAGATCAGTACCGACGCATATAACCGCCGCCATAATACTGGCTATACCCGCCGTAGCCGGCGTAGATCCCGTACTGCGAATACTTGTACTGATCCCAGCGGTGTACGTAGTACGCGTAATCCAACGC